>CAYGLH010000020.1:0-21148 GCA_964350535.1 uncultured Ilumatobacteraceae bacterium | reverse complement strand
ATCGACTACGACCGCCTGACCCTCGGCGGGTCGGCCGACGTGTACGTCAGCTTCGACAACGTCGCCGTCGGCACGACGCAAGGCGAGGGGCTCATCCAGTGCTTCGACGGTGACACCGAGGGCAAGCGGATCATCCAGCTCCACGGTTCGCCCACCGACAACAACGCCACGCTGTTCCGTGAGGGCTACCAGGCGGCGATCGAGGGCGCCGGGTTCGAGACGGTCGGCGAGGAAGCGGTGCCCGACTGGGACAACGCCGAAGGTGGTGTCATCTTCGAGCAGCTGCTCACCGCCGCCGGCGGCGAGGTCGACGGCGTGCTCGTCGCCAACGACGGCCTCTCGCTGGCCGCGCAGGCCGTGCTCGCCGACAACGGCCTCACGCTGCCCACCACCGGTCAGGACGCGACCGTCGACGGCCTGCGGGCGATCCTGCAGGGCACGCAGTGCATGACCGTCTACAAGCCCGTCGTCGTCGAGGCCGAAGCCGCTGTCGCCGCAGCGGTGGCGCTGCTCAACGACGGCGACCTCGGCACCGACGCCACCATCGACAACGAGAACGGCGAGATCCCGTTCGTCCAGGGCGAGGTGCAGGGCATCTTCATCGACAACGTGAACGTCCCCGTCGAGGACGGCTTCGTCAGCCGAGACGAGGTCTGCGCCGGCATCGAGGACCTCTGCGAGGCCAATGGCGTCTGAGCGCCGATGAGCACGACCCGATGACAAGAGCGGTGGCCGCCCGCCAGCGGGCGGCCACCGCCATGTCCAGGCCCGGACGGGGCCGAACTACGCTCGACCCACCGTCAGCTCCAGCGGACGGCGGGGACGAAGGGGGAACCGCTGGATGAGTAACGGAACGCCACTGCTCGAGATCACCGGGGTGAACAAGTCGTTCGGACCGGTCCACGTGCTGCACGACGTCGACCTGACGGTGTACGCGGGAAAGGTCACGGCGCTGATCGGCGACAACGGGGCGGGCAAGTCCACCCTCGTGAAGTCGATCGCCGGGATCCACGCCGTCGACTCGGGGCTCGTCCGCTTCGAGGGCCGACAGGTCCGCATCGACTCCCCGAAGGACGCCGCCGAGCTCGGGATCGAGGTCGTCTACCAAGACCTCGCTCTCTGCGAGAACCTCGACATCGTGCAGAACCTGTTCCTCGGCCGCGAACTCCGACGGCGCGGGGTGCTGGACGAGCACGCCATGGAGCAAGCAGCGCGCGACACGCTGGCGGGCCTCTCGGTGCGGACCGTGCAGAGCGTGCGTCAGCTCGTGTCGTCGCTGTCGGGCGGACAACGGCAGACCGTGGCGATCGCCAAGTCCGTCCTGTGGAACTCCAAGGTCGTGCTCCTCGACGAGCCGACCGCCGCCCTCGGCGTCGCCCAGACGGCCCAGGTGCTCGAGCTCGTGCGCCGCCTCGCCGAGCAGGGGCTCGGCGTGCTCCTCATCAGTCACAACATGAACGACGTGCTCGAGGTGTCCGACCGCGTGGCGGCGATGTACCTCGGTCGCATCGCCGCTGACGTCGAGGTCGACGAGAGCACGACGCGCGAGTTCCTCGTCGAGCTCATCACCTCCGGCCGATCCGGCGATGTCGGGCTGCACGAGGAGGCGACGATCTGATGGGACCGACCGACGCCGCCGCGAACGCCGGCCAACCGGCCGACACGCCGACCGAGCACGTGCCGGGCACACCCGAACCCCTGCTCGCCCCCAGCCACGCCGTCGGCGACTTCGCACTCGACACGACACCGCGCACGTTCAAGGAGTCGATCGCCGAGTCGATCTCCCGGCTGAAGTCGGGTCAGCTCGGCTCGCTCCCGGCCATCCTGGCGATCGTCGTGCTCGTCGCGATCTTCGGGGCCGTCAGCCCCGACAGCTTCCTCACCAAACTGAACTTCGCCAACTTCCTCGAGCAGAGCTCGGCGATCATCGTCATCGCCATGGCGGTGACGTTCGTCCTGCTGCTCGGCGAGATCGACCTCGCAGCGGGCTTCACCGCAGGTGTGTCGGCCGCGGTGCTCGCGACACGACTCGAACACTGGTCGCTGATCCCATCGCTGATCGCCGCGATGCTCGTGGCCGCCGCGCTCGGCACGTTCACCGGCTTCATGGTGGCGAAGGTGGGGATCCCCTCCTTCGTCGTGACGCTCGCCAACTTCCTGCTGTTCCAGGGCATCCTCCTGCAGCTCGTGCGCGACGGCGGCAGCGTGCGCATCGACAACGACATCATCAAGGATCTCGTCGGCGGCAGCATGAGCCCGGCGATGTCGTGGGTGTTCATCGTCGTGGCGCTCGCGCTGTACGCCTGGTCGCTCGTGCGGCGACAGCGCGAGGCGCACGGGGCGATCCCGATGTCGATCGTGGCGGTCAAGTGGGCGGCGACGGCGCTCGGCGCGGTCATCGTGACGCTGATCCTCAACCAGAACCGGGCCTTCGCCAACGCACCGCAACCGATCCGCGGTATCCCCTACGTCATCCCGCTGATCCTCGTGCTGCTCATCGTGCTCACCTTCGTGCTCACGCGCACCCGCTACGGGCGCCACCTCTACGCCGTCGGCGGCAACGCCGAGGCCGCCCGACGCGCCGGCATCAACGTCAGCCGGATCCGGTTGTCGGCCTTCACCGTCACCGGGCTCGTGGCGGGCATCGGTGGGTTGTTCCTCGCCTCGCGGGTCAACTCGGTCGATCCGAACACCGGCGCCAACGACACGCTGCTCCTCGCCGTCGGCGCGGCGGTCATCGGCGGCACGTCGCTGTTCGGCGGGCAGGGCCGGATGTTGAACGCGGTGCTCGGCGGCTTCGTCCTGGCGCTGATCCCGAACGGGCTCACGCTCGTCGGCAAGCAGGACGTCCCGATCTTCGGCGAGGTCGACTTCAGCAGCTCGGGCACCAAGTTCATCTGCGCCGGACTGGCGCTGCTGATCGCCTCGAGCGTCGACGCGCTGAGCCGCAAGACCGCCCGCTGACGCCGATCAGCCGACGCGCTCGGCCGGACGACCGCCCGCTGACGCCGACGCGCCCGACCGCACGATCGCCCGCTGCGGCCGCTGACGCCGATCAGTCGCTGGGCGGCGGGCCGACGTCGACGGCGACTTCGCGGCCGAGCGATGTGCCGTCGTGCAGCGCCAATCGGTCGCCGCTCCAGAACTTGCCGGGGTCGAACCAGTTCGGCGGTAGACGGTCGTCGAGCAGTCCGACGCGCTGGTAGGTCGTGGCGACGAGCTCCGCGCAGTACAGGTCCTCGGTGCTGACGTTGCGCCGCAGGCGTCCCTTGACCCAATGCTTGGCGAGGCCGACCGTGGTCGGGAAGGCGCGGCCGTCGTATTCGGCCACGACGCGCAGCGCCTCGTCCTCCTGCGCCGCGGTCAGCTCGGGCTCGAGCTGGCGGAAGTAGGCCACCTGCCCGTACCGGTGGACCCACGTCTCGACCGCCTCGGTGAGACGGTGCAATTGCGCGCCGCGCTGATGCTCGCCGGTCCACACGTCCTGCAGCGACTTGCCGAGCTCGGCGTGCCACAGGAGCGGTGGGAGATCGTCGAGCGCCAACACCATCGCCACGTGGTTGACCGGGCTGTTGGTCGCCGCCCGAATCGCGCGATCGGCCAGCTTGTGGCCGGTGAACAGCCACAGGTCGCCGCTGCGGGCGACCGCCGCCGCCTCACCGAGCGTCATCGACGTGGGTTGGTGTGACGATGCTCGGGCTCGACGACTCACGGGCGTCTACCGTAGGCGCCGATGCGTTGGTGGAAATGGGTTGGTCTCGCCGGACTGGTCGGCGCGGCGGCGGTCGGCGCCGGCGCCGTGGTTCGCCAGCGCCGGGTGCGCGAGATCCGCGAGTACGACGGCGACGAGCTGCGCGATCGACTGCACGACCGCCTGGCGCGCGCCGACACCGCCGACACCCCGGACTGACCGCACCTCACGTCGGGGCACCGACGGCTCAGGCGGCCCGATGCCCGCCCATCGCTGCCCGGTGCTCGATCACCTCCCACAGCTCGGCTCGCAGGCGGTCGGCTTCGGGGGTGGTGAGGCGATTGGCGACGACGACCCCCTCGACCATGTCGGCGACGATCGCCGGCCACGGCCGGTCGCGCACCCGCACGGACACGACCGCGGTGTCGCCCCGACGGCGGATGGTGCGGTCGGCGCCGACCACGCGCGGTGGCGACCGGAAACCGGGCGCGACGAGCCCGTGCCGCCTGGCGACCCGTCCGAGCAGGCGGGCGGCCTGGGCGAAGTCGGCACTCGAGGCGTTGTCCATGCCCTCATTCTGACGAGGGGGTCAGTCAGGGTTCGGCGGCTCGCGCCGCCCGCCGCGACCGTCGCAACGGGCCGGCCCGGGCACGCGGTTCAGCGCGCCGCGTCGGGCGTCATCAACGCCAGCGGGACACCCAGACCGGCATCGTCACGGATCGTGGCGATGCGGCGCCCTGGCTGCACAGCGTCCTTGGGCGTGCCGATCCGCTCCGCTCCGAGCGACTCGACCGCCGCGTCGAGGTCGGCGACGTTGAGCACGACGCCCCAGAACCGAGCAGGCCCCTCGGGCACGTCGGGCCGCTCCACGATCTCGACGATCAGGCCGCCGGGACCGATCCGATGGAAGCCCTGGCGCATCGTGCCGAGCTCACGCACACGGCGCAACGGGCACCCCGTGGCGACGGCGATCGCGTCGCTCGTCCGCTCGAGGTCGTTGCTCAGCACGACGACGTGGTCGAGCCCGATCGCCCCGAGCGGATGGTCGGCGAACAGCGGCGGCTCCGGCTCCACGACCTCGGTGGTCAAGCCGTCGATCGACGCCGGCGCCTCGGCGACCGGGTCGCTCAGCGCCCAGCTCGACACCGAGGGCTCGTCGGCGGCGACGAGCCGGAGACACGTCCCCACCAGGGGGACGACGCCGCGCTCGTCCGCGACGAGTCCGAGTGCACGCCACGCGGCGGGATCGCCGGCAACGGTCAACCATTCGGCCCTCGTCACGACGAGGTCACCGGCCGTCGGGCAGCCCTGGGCATGCGGAATGGCGCTCACCCGGCACGAAGCGCGGGGAGCGGAGGGGCTGCGTCAGCCGCGCCCCATGTTCGGGCGCTTGCCGTGGTTCGCCTTCGAGCGACGCAGGCGCGCCTTGCGCTTCTTGGTCTTCTTCGACATAGGGAAAACGATCCTACGTTCGGATCCGGGCAACCCCAACCGGACGCGCGTCACCACCCTCGTCGGGCGGGTGCCCTGCACACCCGGTCAGGGCACGTCGATCACGGTGACGCCGCCGGTCGTGCCGTCGACCTCGACGAGCGCGCCATCGGGGATCCGCTTCGTCGCGGCCAACGCCGAGACCACACAGGGGATCCCGAGCTCGCGGCTGACGATGATCGCGTGGCTGAGCGGCGCACCCACGTCGACGACGACCGCCGCGGCGGGAACGAACAAGGGTGTCCACGACGGGTCGGTGATCGGCGCCACGAGGACGTCGCCGGGCGCCAGCGCGGTCGGGTCGTGGGAGTCGAGCACGACTCGGGCGATGCCCCGGGCGGTGCCCGGACACCCCGGCACCGCCGCCAGGTGCTCGCCGGCCCGGAGCCGCTCGTAGTGCACCGAGTCGCGGGTCGGGTACTCGGCGATGTCGGGCTCCTCCCCGACGACGATGAACGGCTCCTGCAGTCCGGAGACCTCGACGAACAGCGCTTCGCGCTCGCGCAACAGCTGTGTGTAGCGCTCCGGGTGGTCGACGCTGTCGAGCAGCTCCGACCGGCCGAGCATCGCGTACGACGTGCGCGTCGGGAAGTGGCCCTCGGCATGACGCCGGCGGCCGTACTCGTGGAGGCAGACGCGCGCCTCTTCGATCAGCTTCACGCAGTTCGTCTTCGTGCGCTCGCGCCCCGCCATGAAGAGGGCCGTCGCCCGGGCGGCGGCGAGGAACTGGCCCTGCGCGGCCTGGTCACCCTCGAGCAGCGCGGCGATCTCGGCGATGAGGGCCTCTCGCTCGTCGGCGCGCTTGGCGTTGTTCACCCACGGCGACGCCGTCCCGTCGGCGAGGCGCATCCGGTCGATCGCCGCCAGTGCCAGGTCGGGGTCGGTCTCCCACGTCGGACAGCGGGTCTCCCATTCGTTGGGGCCGCGGCTGCCGTAGTGGTAGAGGAAGTCGTCGAAGCCCTTGACGAACCGGACGATGTCGGGGTGCACGGCCGCGCGCAGCCGCCCGTCGAGCCCCGCGGCGCCCTCGGTGAAGGCGTCGCGCAGCGCGCGCGACGCGGCAACCTCGCGGCCGAGGTCCCACATCGCCATCGAGGGCGCCGCCGACTCGACGTCACCCACGCCTGCGGCGAGCGCCAAGGTCGCTTCCGGACGACCGACCGCAGTGCAGAGGTGCTGGAGCGCGCCGAAGGGGATGCTGGCCACGAAGGTGACGAAGATGTGCTCGCCGAAGAGCGACCGGAAGTGCGTGTCGAGCAGGTCCATCGGCCGCTCCACCAGCTCGCCGTCGCAGAGGCTCGCCACATCGGGGCGTGCGTCGCGCAGGTCGTTGACGAGTTGCTCGTGTGCGGCGACCTGCGGCAGGTCCGGCGTCGTGAACGCCCACTCCACCGTCGCTGCCACCTTCGCGGTGAGATCCGGGCGGTCGTACCCGGGCTGCACCACGAACGGCGGCACGCCTGGCGCGTCACCGAAGAACGACGCGTCGATGTCCTCCGCGGTCATGTCCGGCGCACGGTGGCCGAGCATCCGCATGAGGCTGGCGTTGAGGTAGCAGTAGCCGCCCATCACACCGAGGAACACCGGATGGTCGTCGGCGAACTCGCGCCGGTCGTGCGACCCGATCCGGACGAACGCGTCGCGGAAGCCGTGCTCGGCTGCGCCGAGACCGTCCTCGTTCTGGAAGTACGTGAAACTCAACGGCGCGACCGGGTCCGGGAACACCTCCCCCACGTTCGCCCGCGTGTAGAAGTCCCACGTCGGATCCAGCCCCGTCCCCACGAGCCACTCGCGCGCCATCTCGATCACCCCCATGATTCGACAGCGCCGACGA
Source organism: uncultured Ilumatobacteraceae bacterium (assembly GCA_964350535.1). Lineage (GTDB taxonomy): Bacteria > Actinomycetota > Acidimicrobiia > Acidimicrobiales > Ilumatobacteraceae > CAYGLH01. Next base: position 14,132 of record CAYGLH010000020.1, on the reverse strand, counting down.
CACTACCTCCTCGCTGAGGCGCAGACGGCCGATCCGGACGGGGCGCGGATCAGGTCGCGGATCAGGCCGCGGCGCCGGTCCAGGCGAGGAGCTGATCGACCGGGAGGGTGTTGATGATCCGGTCGATCGGGACGTCGCACTCGGCAGCGCGATCGCAACCGTGCGGCTGCCACTCGAGCTGGCCGGTGGCGTGGGCGTCGGAGTCGATCGAGAACCAGCACCCGTGCTCGACCGCCTGCGCCAGTAGCTCGCGGGGCGGGTCGAGTCGTTCGGGGCGGCAGTTGATCTCGACCGCGGTGTCGAACTGGGCGCACGCCGCGAACACGTAGTCGGCGTCGAACTGGCTCGGCGGGCGCTTGCCGATCATCCGGCCGGTGCAGTGCCCGAGGATGTCGACGTGCGGCGAGGCGACGGCGAGGACCATCCGTTCGGTCATCTGCGTGCGCTCCATCCGCAGCTTGGAGTGGACGCTGGCAACCACGACGTCGAGTCGGCCCAGCATCTCGTCGGACAGGTCGAGCGAGCCGTCCTCGAGGATGTCGACCTCCATGCCGGCCAGGATCCGGAAGTCGTGGCCGGCGTCGGCGATCGCGTCGTTCACCGCGGCGATCTCGTCGAGCTGCCGTTCGAGGCGCTCCTCGTTGAGCCCGTGGGCGATCGTGAGGCGCGCCGAGTGGTCGGTCTGCACCATGTACTCGTGTCCGAGGGCGATCGCCGTGGCGGCCATTGCCTGGATCGGTGCCCCGCCGTCGCTCCACGTCGAATGGAGGTGGCAGTCGCCGCGCAGGGCGTCGCGGTAGCGCTGCCCCGCCTCGGTGATCGGCACGTGCGACTCCGCCTCGATCTTGCGGAGGTACGACGGTTCGCCGCCCGCCAACGCCTCGCTGATCACGCTCGCCGTCGCCGTGCCGATGCCGTCGAGCTCCGTGAGGGTGTCGGCGGCGGCACGCCGCTCGAGCTCGCCCGCCGGCAACTCGCGCACGATGTCGAGTGCCCGCACGAACGCCTTCGCCTTGAACCCCGTCTCGTGCGCCCGGTCGAGGCAGTGGATCACCCGCAGCAGCGCCTCCTCCGGCGTCATCGACGGCGTGTCTCCCATCACCCCGATCGTACCGCCCCACTCTCGACGTGATCCCTGACACCTGTCGCCAGAGATCACGTCGAGAGTCCCGGCGTTCCGCACTCGCATCGCCGGCGCCCACTGTCGGGCATGAGACTCCTCGATCACGACACATGGGCGACCACCCACCACGGCCTGCTCCACCGCCGCTCCTGTGGGATCGCCGAACACGAGTGGTACCGCGCGCTGAAGACGCGGCAGATCGAGCAGCTCCACCCGGGCGTCGCCCGGATCGCCGGCACCGCCCGCTCGCCGCTGCAGCACATCGCCGCCGCCGTGCTGGCGGCCGGCCCGGGAGCGATGGCGTCGCACCGCTCCTCCACCCGTCTGTGGATCGGCGGCCGCCCCGACGACGACCCCGTCGACCTGATCCTGGCCGGCAGACGACGCGACGCCTCGCTCGAGGGCGTCGTCGTCCACCGCCCGACCGACGCACGGCGGCTGATCCCCCAACGCCGGGAGAACATCCGGTGCACCAACATCCTGCGCACGCTGCTGGACCTCGGTGCCGTCGACCCGCAGGCCGTCCAGCCGGCGCTGATCGCGGCCGTGGCGGCACGGCTCCTCGACCTGGCCGCAGCGGAGGTCACGCTCCATGAGCACGCCACATCAGGGCGCGCCGGCGTCCGCGCGCTGCGCGACGCCATCGCCGACGTCTCCCTCGACCGCAAACCGGTGGACTCCGTCCTGGAGTCGACGATGAACGATCTGGTCGATCGCTACCGCCTCCCTGCCGTCCAGTTCCATCCCGTGATCGCCGGGTGGGAGGTGGACTTCCGGGTCACCGACACCGCGGTGCTGCTCGAGTGCGACGGGTGGACGTCGCACGGACTCGACCGCAACCAGTTCGAGCGGGATCGACGAAAGGACGACGACCTGCGGGCCGCCGGGTGGATCGTGTTCCGGTACACCCACCGCGCGATCGTGGGACGGCCGGGCGACACGGCGCGCCGGATCGCCCGCTCCGTGGCGCGGTGGGACCACCTCCCCCATCCGGACCCGACGACGCGCGCCGCATGAGTCGCAACTCTCGACGGGAATCCTGACGACACTTGCCAGGAATCACGTCGAGAATCGTGGCGAAGATCGTCGGTAGCCTCGGCCGGCGCATGGAACGGTTCGGATTGGTCGGTCTCCCCAACGCGGGCAAGAGCTCGCTGTACAACGCGCTGACGGGCGGGGGCGCACTGGCGGCGCCGTACCCGTTCGCCACGAAGGACCCGAACATCGGGGTCGCCAAGGTGCCCGACGAGCGGCTCGACAAGCTCGGGGCGATGTCGGCGTCGAAGCAGATCGTCCACGCCTCGGTCGAGGTGGTCGACATCGGTGGGCTCGTGGAGGGCGCCAGCCAGGGCGAGGGCCTCGGCAACAAGTTCCTCGCCAACATCCGCGAGGTCGACGCCATCGTGTTCGTGCTCCGGGCGTTCGAGAACGACGACATCACGGGCCCGTCCGACCCGCTCGAGCACCTGCGGGTGGTGGAACTCGAACTCGCCCTCGCCGACCTGGAGACCGTCGAGACCCGGCTGCACAAGATGCAGCGGGCCGCGAAGCTCGACCGCTCGATGGCCGAGGACGTGAGCGCCCTCGAGACCGCCCATGCCGCGCTGGCCGAGGGCACGCCGCTCTACCGCGCCGGGCTGCCCGACGACGTGCGCGAGGCACTGGCACCCCACTTCCTGCTCACCAACCGGCGCGTGCTGGCGGTGGTCAACGTGGCGGAGGACGACCTCGACGCGATCCCCGACCAGGAGGCGCGGGTCGCCGCCGAGCTCAACGACGCCGGCGACAACGTCGAGGTGATCGGGATGTGCGTGCAGCTCGAGGCCGAGGCCGCGGCGATCGAGGACCCGGACGAGCGCGCCGAGATCCTGGAGGGTTTCGGGCTGGGCGAAGGCGCCCTGTTCCGGATGGTCCGCAGCGCCTACCACCTGCTCGGGCTCCGGACGTACTTCACCACCGGCGACAAGGAGAGCCGGGCGTGGACGTTCTTCGAGGGCTCCACCGCCCCGGAATGCGCCGGCCGCATCCACACCGACTTCCAGCGCGGGTTCATCCGCGCCGAGGTCATCCAGTGGGACGAGCTGCTCGAGCTCGGCTCGTGGACGAAGGGCAAGGAGGCGGGCAAGATCCGCCTCGAGGGCAAGGACTACGTCGGTCAGGACGGCGACGTCATGGAGTTCCGCTTCAACGTGTGACGGCCGCGTGCGGGCTGCGCCCGACGCGGGTAAATGCACACGGGCGGCAGCGCGTGCCATGCTTCGAACATGGCGTGGTTGGTCAGCGATGCGCGGGTGCTCGCCTCGGCCGAACTCGCCGCCGATCGACGGGCGCGACGGCGCGGGTTGACCGGGCGCGACGGCCTCGACGGCGCCCTCGTCATCGAACGCTGCCGGTGGATCCACACGTTCGGGATGCGCTTCGCGATCGACGTCGCCTACCTCGACGCCGACGGCGAGGTGGTCAAGACCACGTCGGTGGCCCCGAACCGGCCGTGCGCCCCCGTGCGGCGGGCGTGCACGGTGATCGAAGCCGAGGCGGGCGCGTTCGAGCGCTGGGGGATGCGCGTCGGAGACCGCATCGAGGTGCGCGCCGACCACGACGAGCACCCCTCCGGCCGGTGACTCGATGAGCACGCTCTGGCTCGTCGCCACCCCGATCGGCAACCTCGACGACCTCGCGCCCCGCGCCACCGAGGTGTTGGCGGCCGCTCGCCTCGTCTGCTGCGAGGACACCCGCCGCACCGGCCGACTACTGCAGCACGCCGGCATCCGCGCCGAACGCCTCGCGGTCTGCAACGAGCACACCGAGGCGGCGTGCACCGAGCAGGCGCTGGACGTGCTCGCCGGCGGTGGCGACGTGGCGATCGTGTCCGACGCCGGCACGCCGGGGATCTCCGACCCGGGCGAGCGGATGGTCGTCGCCGCCATCGGTGCGGGCCACGTCGTGAGCGCCGTCCCGGGGCCGTCCGCCGCGGTGATGGCCGTCACGATCAGCGGGTTGCCCGCCGCCCGGTTCTGCTTCGAGGGGTTCCTGCCGCGCAAGGGCGCCGAGCGCCAACAGCGCCTCGCCGAGCTCGCCGCCGAACGACGCACGTCGGTGCTGTACGAGGCACCCCACCGCATCGAACGCACGCTCGACGACCTGCACCGGGCGTGCGGGGATGATCGAATGGTCGTCGTGGCGCGCGAGCTCACCAAGCTGTACGAGGAGGTCCACCGGGGCACCCTCGGCGACATCGACATCGGCGCGGTCCGCGGCGAGTACGTGATCGTGTTGGCCGGCGCGCCGGACGCCGGCCCCGCCGACGACGCTGCGGTCCGCCGCCTCCTCGAGGACGCGCTCGCCGACGGTCGACGCACGCGAGACGCCGCAGCCGACGTGGCGGCGCGCACCGGTCGGCGCAAGCGCGAGGTCTACGACCTGGCGCTCGAGCTCGGCCGGACGATCGACCACGACCGACCCAGCGACCGAGCGGAGGACAGCCGATGACCGAGTACGCCCGGGTGGCCAGCGCCGGTCCGAGCGCGGCGTTCTTCGATCTCGACCGCACGTTGATCTCGGGCTCGTCCGCGTTCACGCTGGCCATCCAGGCGCGCGCCGCCGGTCTCATCCCGAACAGCGAGTTCGTCCGCGATGCGGTCGGTGCGGTCACGTTCAAGCTGGTCGGCGCCAGCGACGACACCACGAACGAGGTGCGCGAGCGCATCCTCAAGGCCGTCACCGGGATGCGCCAGTCCGATCTGCAGGCGCTGAACGTCGAAGTGCTCCCCCGCCTCCTCGCGAAGTTGCGTCCGGAGGCCCGGCGCCTCATCGATCGGCACCGCCGACGCGGCCGCGACACCTACATCGTGTCGGCGGCCCCGCACGAGATCGTCGAACCGCTCGCCCATTCGCTCGGCATGACCTCCGGCATCGGGACCCGCAGCGTCGTCGCCGACGGGGTCTACACCGGCGAGCTCGACGGCCCGTTCTGCTACGGCGCCGGCAAGGTCGAGGCGATCGAGGAGATCTGCCGCTGGAACGGCTACGAGCTGGCCCAGTGCTACGCCTACAGCGACTCGGCCAGCGACCTGCCGATGCTCGAGGCGGTCGGCCACCCCGTGGCGGTCAACCCCGACGGACGACTCGAGCGCCACGCCCGTCAGGAGGGCTGGCCGATCGTGATCTTCAGCCAGCGGACGAAGTCGGTGATCCGGCGCACCTCGCTCGTGCTGAGCGCCGCCGCACTCACCGGCGCGGGGTTCGCCGGCGGTGTCAAGTTCTCGGCGATCACGGGCAAGCGCTGAGCTCGGGCCACGAGGCCGAGCGGTGATCGAGGCCCACGGCCGGGTGGCTAATGTGGCCGACCGAAGGGAGAGCACGTGATCGAGTTCGCCCCGACCCGGCGCGATGACACACCCGAGGTCGCGGATCAACAGCCCTCGGCGGCGCCGCCGGCCGGCGAGCGGATGCAGTTCGCCCTCCGACTCGGCGCGGTCGACGACCCCGCCGAACGTCACGCCGACGAGTTGGCCCACCACGCCGTCCGCCGGATCGCAGCCCTCGGGGCGGATGCCGGGCGCATCCGTCGCGGCGCCGACACCGAAGCCCACCACGACCACCACGACCACCACGACCACCACGACCACCACGATCACCGCACCACCGCTGCCGCAGCTGCTCCGGCCGTCCGCCGGTTCGCCGACGCTGGCACGCCGGTGGACGGACAGCTGTCCGCCGACGTCGAGTCGGTCCGGCGGCGCGGTGGCCGACGCATCGCGCCGATGGTCCGGCGCCAGATGGAGCACGGCCTCGATGCCGACCTGGGCGCCGTGCGCGTGCACACCGGGCCCGACGTCGACGCGCTGAGCGACCGGTTCGCGGCGCGGGCGTTCGCGGTCGGATCGGACGTGTTCTTCCGCGGCGGCGAGCCGGATGCGGCCTCGTCGTCCGGCCGGCACCTGATCGCTCACGAGCTCGCCCACACGCTGCAGCAGGGCGCCACGGTGGCGAAGCGCTCACCGGTCGTGCGCCGGTTCCCCCCGTTCCCCTTCCCGGCGCCGATGCTCGGGGCGATGGGTGGGTTCGGCGGCGGCACGGGTGGATCCTCCGGCACCGCACCGTCGCCGCAGGCGACACCGGCGAAGCCGCTCGGCTCGTGGATGGAGGCCCTGTGCGTGCAACTGGCCGACGCCATCCGCGCCGACGCCGAAGCGGACCTGCGGGCGTACTTGTTCCGGGGCCTGGGTGGCGGCGGGGCCGGCCTGACGCGCAGCAAGGAGGTGCGGAACTTCCGGAACGCGACGAAATCGGCCGGCCGCAAGCAGGCCTACGCCGACGTCGCGGAAGACTCGAAACGGCGCACCGGCAAGGACGGCAAGACCGCCACCACGGACTACCAGCGCATGATCGGCGGCAACATCGCCTACAAGGCGACCAAGGAGTCGGTCGACCGGCAGCTCCACAAAGAGGAGGAGTCGCTCATCCTGGAGCTCACTCCGAAGCTCCAAGCGGTCCATCGGGCGGCGCTGCAGGCGGCCAAGACCGAAGCGCGCAGCTCCGGCGACGCCAAGCTGGTGAAGAAGGCGGCCAAGGCCGCCGCCGGTCCGAGCATCGACACCCTCGAGACCGAGGCTCGCAAGCTGAAGGACAAGGTGGTCGGCAAGCGCGACGCGAGCGGTGAGCGCACCGGCGACGGATGGGTACTGACCGACGACGGCAAGGGCGTCGCCACGCGTGTGGCGCAACAGGTCAAGACCGACAAGGTCGGCCAGAAGTCGCTGCAGAAGGCGATCGATGCACCGTCGATGTCGGTCGGGCTGCGCGTGCTCAGCCGGATCATCGACGGCATCCTGAGCGGGGCGGGCGAGACGCTCGATCTGTCGATCGAGTTCACGATCCCCACCGGCCTCCCAGGGCTCGTCGTGGTGATCAAGATGAGCGGCACCGCGGCGAAGGGCACCAACGGGGCGACCACCGCCGGCGTGACCATGCTCGGCGATCCGAACCGCACCGAGGTCTCGGCCAAGTTCTCGGTCGGCGTGGGTGCCGAAGCCGTCGGGTTGAAGTCCGACGGCAGCGTCGGCTTCGTCGTCCGGTCCGGCTCGGACAAGGGGACCGACGCGGCGATGCAAGCGCTCTCCTACGGCGCCTATCGCGCCGCTCCCACCAAGATCGCCGAGCTGTGGGCACCTGCCGACAAGGCCCGCGAAGGCACCAAGAAGGAACGATCCGCGCTGCACCGGGCCGAGATGTGGGCGGCGATGATCGAGGAGACCACCTTCGACGACGACACCTACGCCGACATCGGGCTCAGCATCGACGGCGGGGTGGGGGTCAACCTCTCCGCGCTCCAGATGGAGTTCACGATCGGCGAACTGATCTTCTCGCACTACGACCAGGACGTGCTCGCCAAGGCGATGGGTCGCAAGCAGCTGAAGGACAAGCACGGCCTCGACCGCTACGACGCCGAGCACAACCCGATCATGGACCCGGGCCTCTTCGGGCAGCGGGTCACCAGCGAGAAGATCGCCAAGGAGCGCCGCGAGCAGGGCGTCGGCGACAAGCGGCTCGCCCTCAGCGCCTCGGCGACGTTCACCGTCGGCATCGCGGGCAACGAGGTCGGGTTCGGCCTCGCCGTCAGCGGCAGCGGCCGCAAGAACTGGGGCGTCGACATCACCGCGGTCGTCGGCATGCCCGACGGCGCCGCCTCCAACGTCGCCGACAAGATCATCAACCAGTACATCGGCGGGGTCGGTGAGAGCCTGAAGCGGCTCCGCAGCATCTTCGAGAAGATGGAGAGCGGGTCCGGCTCGGACTACGCCGGACTGACCCTCCAGTGCCCGACCGACGTGGCGACGATCATCGACGCCAACACGAGCGACGCGCTGCGCGACGGGGTCAAGGGCATCGCCTCCACCGAGGTCGACAAGTCCGCCTACGACACGACGCTCGGCGAGACCTTCAAGGGCGGCACCGAGTCCGAAGAGATGATCGGGCTCTCGTCGTCGTTGCTGTTCAAGCTCACCTTCGGGCGCGCCGACGGCGAGTTCGTCATGCGCCTGGAACTGCACTCGAAGCGCGGCATCGACATCGGTGGCGGGACCCCGGTCAAGTTCTCCGGGAGCAAGACCACCCGCCTCCTGGCGATCGGGCGCGACGGCAAGAAGGGCGCCGTCGGCGAGGTCGCCGGGCTCCGCCTCGACAGCAAGGACTCGTGACCCGTGCCGATCCCGCCCGGCACCGAAGAGCGCTACGACCTCGACGAACCGGCCCCGCTGCGGCTGACGAGCGGTCGTGACCCGGTCGAGGTCGGCGTGCACCGCATCGACGTCGATCCGGCGGTCACCGTGTTCGGCACGGTCGCCCCGACGTCCTTCGACGAGCTCCGCCGCGCCGGCGTGTTCGGTCTCGACGCCACCGCCGACCCGCCGGAGTGGGAACCGGACCAGCCGATCGAGCTGACGTTGCGGCTCGACGGCTCCGCGGCGGCCGAGTTCGACGACGGCGAGGTGCTCGTCCGCACGCTGTTCGGACCGGACGACACCGATCTCCGCACGGTCGCGGTCTGGCACGCGCTCGAGGCGATGCAGCACGTCCCGGTGCCGGGCCTCGACGGCGAGACGACGTCGTTCGGCGTCGTCGTCGAGCGCTGATCCCGGTTCAGCCGCGCGGCAGCAACGAGAGCTGGCGGCTCTGCGCGACGAGGCGGTCGGCGCTGTCCCAGATGACGCCCTCTTCGTCGACCAGTCCGTCCTGCACGAACCGTGACCGGAACGCACACCGGAGCGGTCCGGGGGCCGGCACACCGCGGATGTGAGCGGTCAGCTCGATCGTCGGCACCCACGCCGCGGGGAGCTCGAGGTTGAACACGGGCGGAGCGAACGCGTCGACGGCGAGCAGGAGCCCGTACTCGTCGATCGGCTCCTCGGTGGCGAGGGCGAACCAGCCCGTCATCTCCGGTCGACCGGTGGGACGGCCCAGACGGAAGCCCTCGTCGCCCGGCGCCATCCGGACGTCGATCCGGTCCATCAGTTCGGGGCGGAAGCCCTGCTGACCGGGGTCGCCGGACTGGCCCGGTTCGGCGCGGCCCACGCAGGACTCGAACGGGGGCAGCTCGGGCGGCAGCTCGCCGATGTGGCTCGGACCACCAGGGGTGTGCTCGCCGAACCCGCCGACGAGCTGCAGCACCTGGTTGCCGTCGATCGAGAACGTGGCCGTCGCCGTCGCCAGGCGCTTGCCGATCTTCACCGGGCGCACCTCGATCTCGCACGGTCCAGCGGGCGCCGGCCGGATGTAGTGGGAGGTGATCGTGACCGGCGGGCGGCCCACGGCCTCGGCCATCGCCCGCCCGGCGATCGCCAGCAGGTAGCCGCCGTTGGCGTTGCCGCCGATGTCCCAGCCGGGGTGCACCTCACCGCGCAGGACGACCACGTCCTCGCTGCGGCTCACGACCTCGACGGCGGTGGCGTCGGCAAACGATCGACTCATCGCAGCGACGGTACCGAGGCGCCGCACCGGCGTCGCCGCCGGACGACGCATGTCACGTTCCCCGCCCCGCGGCCCGGCAACCCCAGGTGGCGCCACCAGCGCGAACCTCTAACGTGCTGGCGTGGCCAGGTTCTACGCGACGACACCGATCTACTACGTGAACGCCGAACCGCACCTCGGCCACGCCTACACCACCATCGTCGCCGACGCGCTCACCCGCTGGCATCGCCTGCTCGGCGACGACGTGAAGCTGCTCACCGGCACCGACGAGCACGGCCTGAAGATCCAGCAGGCCGCCGAGGCCGCCGGGCAGACCCCCCAGGCGTTCACCGACTCGATCGCCCCGAAGTTCGAGGCCGCGTGGGAGCGGCTGAACATCGCCAACGACGACTTCATCCGGACCACCGAGCCGCGGCACAAGGCCGCCGTCGCCGAGCTGCTCCAGCGCTGCTACGACGCCGGCGACATCGAGCTCGACACGTTCAGCGGGAAGTACTGCGTGGCCTGCGAGGAGTACTACTCCGACGACGAGCTGCTCGACGGCGACATGTGCCCCATCCACGAACGGCCCGTCGAGTACTTCGAGGAGGAGAACTACTTCTTCCGTCTCTCGCGCTTCCAGGACCGCCTGCTCGACTGGTACGCGCAGCATCCCACCGCGATGAAGCCCGAGCATCGCGGCAACGAGGCGCTCGGGCTCATCCGCAGCGGCCTGCGCGACTTCTCGATCAGCCGCACCTCGCTGGAGTGGGGAATCCCGTTGCCGTGGGACCCGAAGCACGTCGCCTACGTGTGGTTCGACGCGCTCACCAACTACCTCGCGGCCGCCGGGTTCGGCGACCCGGAGGCCGACTACACCGACTGGTGGCCGGTCGACTACCACCTGATCGGCAAGGACATCGTGCGCCAGCACTGCGTGTACTGGCCGGCGATGCTGATGTCCGCCGGCATCGACCTGCCGAAGGGGTGGGCGATCGGCGGCTGGCTGCTCAGCGGTGGCTCGAAGATGAGCAAGACCGCCGGCAACGTGGTCAACCCGCTCGACCTGATCGACGACATCGGTCTCGACGGCTTCCGCTACTACGTGCTCGCCGACACGCAGTACGGCAACGACGGCGACTTCACCTGGGAAGGTCTCGTCGCCCGCTACAACGCCGACCTCGCCAACAACCTCGGCAACCTCGCCGCCCGCGTCGCCACCGTGGTCGGCAAGAAGTGCGACGGCGTCGGCCCGGCTCCGGCTGCCGACAGCCCGCTCGCCGACATCGCCGCCACCGCCTTCGCCGAGGCGGCGGCGCACTGGGACGACGTCCAGCCGAGTCGTGCGCTCGAGGCCACCTGGACCCTGGTGCGCGCCACGAACGCCCACCTCGAGGCGAACGAGCCCTGGAAGGCCGAACCCGGCCCGGATGTCGACCGGGTGATGGGCGATGCGCTGGAGGCGCTGCGCATCGTGGCGATCCTGTCGTCGCCGGCGATGCCCGAGACCGCGCAGGCCATCTGGGAACGCATCGGCCTCGACGGCTCGGTGCTCGACCAGCGGCTCCCCGACGGCGCCGCGTGGGGCGGGTATCCCGGCGGCCGCGCGGTCACCAAGGGCGATCCGCTGTTCCCGCGCCTCAAGGCCTGACGGCGAGCGCACGTGACCACCTGGATCGACAGCCACTGCCACGTCCACGACGAGCGGATCCCCGACGGTCCGTCCAGGGCCGTCCAGGCGGCACGTGACAGCGGTGTCGCAGGGATGATCACCGTCGGGTGCGACCGCGCCACGTCGGCGGCAGCGATCGCCACGGCCGACCTGTACCCGGACGTGTTCGCCACCGTCGGCCTGCACCCCCACGACGCGTCGAACGGGGTCGACACGATCGTCGACCTGCTCGACACGCCCGGGATCGTGGCGGTCGGCGAGGCCGGACTCGACTACTACTACGACAACTCGCCGCGCGACGCGCAACGCGAGGCGTTCGCCGCCCAGATCGCCCTCGCCAACGAGCGCGACCTCCCGCTGATCATCCACACCCGCGATGCGTGGGACGACACCTTCGACGTGCTCGACGCCGAGGGCACGCCGACGCGCACGGTGTTCCACTGCTTCACCGGCGGTCCCGACGAGGCGCGACGATGCCTCGAGCGCGGCGCCCATCTGTCGTTCTCCGGCATCGTCACGTTCAAGAACGCCACCGACGTGCAGGAGGCGGCGACGCTGTGCCCGCTCGACCGGATGCTGGTCGAGACCGACAGCCCGTACCTCGCGCCCGCGCCGCACCGCGGCAAGCCGAACCGGCCCGCGTGGGTGGTGCACGTCGGTACGTTCCTCGCCGATCTGCGCGACGCGCCGGTGGCCGACGTCGCCGCCGCCACCTCCACCACGACCGCACGTCTGTTCGATCTGTCGCGCCAGGTCTGACCGTCGACGGTGGGGCGCGGATAGGCTCGGGTCCGGACGAGCGGACCCTGTTCCGCGCGCCCGTACCCCTGCCATGACGCAACGAGACCGCCGCCGCCTCACCGTCGCCACCGTCGTGACGATCGTCGCCCTCCCGGCGTTGTGGCTGTTCAGCCGCGATGGTGGTTCGAGCGGGCCGAACGTGGCGGCGGTGGGCGTCCAGGTGGAGAACGGCTACGTCACGAACGACGCCGGTGCCGACGCCACGACGGTCGACGCCGGGCCGTCGACGGCGAACCTGCCCGAGGCCGAGCTCAGCGCCGACGTCGCCCCGGTGTTCCTCGACGGGCCGGCGGCGAACGGCGGGGGGATGCCGGCGATCGCCGTCCCGACGGCGCCGCCGAGCGAGATCGTGGAGCTCCCGGCCACCTACAGCTCCCAGATCTGGAACTGGACGTGTGTCGCGCCCGGCATCCAGACCGGTGTGGAGCTGACGATCGTCAACGTCGACAACGGTCGGTCCACCACCTGCGTCGCCACCTACGGCGACCCCCGCTCGACCGGCCTCGTCCTGCACACCAACGGGTTCCTCGAACTCGCCGATCTCACCGACGCACCGATCCCGGTCGAGATCCACAAGTGACGCATTCGCGTCCGGCGATCCACGACCTGCTCGACGCCCACGGCCTCGCACCACGGCGGGATCTCGGACAGAACTTCGTCGCCGACCCCAACACGGTCCGCCGCATCGCCGCACTCGCCGAGGTCGGTGCCGACGACCACGTGGTCGAGATCGGCGCCGGGCTCGGGTCGCTGACGCTGGCCCTCGCCGACACCGGCGCCGATGTCGTCGCGGTCGAGGTCGACCGGGGCGTCGTCCCGGTGCTGACCGAGGTCGTCGCCGAACGACCCAACGTGCGCGTGGTGGAGGGCGATGCGATGGCGCTCGACTGGGACGAGGTGCTCGACCCGGCGGTGCCCGACGGCTGGGTGATGGTCGCCAACCTGCCCTACAACGTGGCCACGCCGCTCATCTGCGACGTGCTCGACCTCGTGCCACAGGTCAGCCGGATGCTGGTGATGGTCCAGCGGGAGGTGGCGCAACGGTTCGCCGCCGCGCCGCGCACGTCTGCGTACGGGGCGGTCAGCGTGAAGACGGCCTACTGGGCAACGGCGCGCATCGCGGCGACCGTGCCGGCCAGCGTGTTCGTGCCGCGACCCAACGTCGAATCAGCGCTGGTCGAAATCGTCCGCCGGCCGCCGCCCGACACCGACCGCGAGCTGCTGTTCGCGCTGGTCAAGAAGGCGTTCGGCCAGCGTCGCAAGATGCTCCGCCGCTCGCTCGACGGCCTCGTCTCCCCGTCGGCGTTCGAACGTGCCGACGTCGCGCCGACCGCCCGCCCCGAAGAGCTGGCGGTCGACGCGTGGTGCCGGCTCACCGACGAGGTGGCACGTGAGCGCTGACCGGAGCGGCGCCGCCGAGCGCGCACCGGAGGCGGGGGCACCGTCGGTCGTGCGTGCCAACGCCAAGCTCACCCGCACGCTGCGCGTCACCGGCGTGCGCGACGACGGCTACCACCTCATCGACGCCGAGATGGTGACGCTCGACGTGCACGACCTGCTCACGATCGCGCCCGGCGGTCACGGCCTCACCGCCACCGGCCCGTTCAGCGCCGGCGTGCCACTCGACGACACCAACCTGGTCGCCCGGGCGCTGGCCCTCGTCGGGATCGACGCGGCGGTCGCGATCGACAAGCAGATCCCCCACGGCGGAGGACTCGGCGGCGGGTCCGCCGACGCAGCGGCGGCGTTGCGCTGGGCCGGCCACCCGACCGACGCCGCAGCCCTCGCCCGACTCGCCGCACTGGGTGCCGACATCCCGTTCTGCCTCGTCGGCGGACGAGCACGCGTCGCCGGGATCGGCGAGGTCGTCGAACCGCTCCCCCACCTCGACCTCACCGTCACGCTCGTCTCGCCGCCGCTGACCGTGAGCACGCCGGCCGTCTACCGACGCTGGGACCGACTGGGCGGCCCGACCGGCGATGGACCCAACGACCTCGAGACGGCAGCGCTCGACGTCGAGCCGGGCCTCGCCCGGTGGCGCCGGATGATCGAGCAGGCGGCAGGCGTCGCGCCCGTGCTGGCCGGGAG
>CAYGLH010000019.1:20717-21431 GCA_964350535.1 uncultured Ilumatobacteraceae bacterium | reverse complement strand
CTGAAGGACGGAGCTACTGAATGCAAGATCGTGAAGGCCGCGACGCCGCTTGTCCAGTAGCGTCAGAATCGACCCGACGAAGAGAACGTCCGTCACCACGTAGGCGAACGAGTGGCGGAGCACCGACCACACGAGATCCCCAAACGAACCCGGTGCTGCTCCACGTCCCGAGCGCTCGACTCGGAGACCACACATCACCTTTCCAGCCGTCTGGCCTGCCATCAGCCAAACCGTTGCGCCGAGGTAGTAGAGCCAGATGACAACGGCCAGTATCAGGAGTCCCGCCGCGGACAAGCCCGCAACCCGATCGAGCAGCAGTGCGAGGGCGACTACGACCAGGACCAGACTGATGTCGATTGCGAAGGCTTGAACTCGACGAGTATGTGCCGGTAGTAGCAACGCTTGCGCGTCCTCGCCGGTGGACGCCTCGTGGTTCGGCTCATCCACGTCCCAACCCCCGTTTCTCCTGGGCACCAGACTACTGCCCCGCTGCGGCAGCTCTTCCGCCTCCCCGCGCCGGCTTCCGACCACGGGCTACGCTCCCCTCAGGTACACCCAGACCGCGCCAGGACACCGCAACAGCCCGAGCTCGAGGCGGAGAGTGGTGGCTACGTGGAGCGTCGCCCGATCCGATCGACCACAGCCAGCTGACTGTTCGGCAGCGCATGCGCATAGGTGTTCATCAACATCTCCGGGCTGTGACCCAACATGTCC
>CAYGLH010000019.1:20417-20707 GCA_964350535.1 uncultured Ilumatobacteraceae bacterium | reverse complement strand
CAAGTCGTTCGCCTGCTGCACCATGTGCGTTGCCGCCGTGTGCCGGAGACCGTGCGACGTCAGGCGTGGCAACCCGGCCCGGTCGACGATCACCGCCAGGGCGCGGTCGTAGGAGCGGGGCAGCACGAGCCGGCCGGTGCGCGTGGCGATGACGAGGTCGTTGTCCTCCCACTCGGTACCGGCCGCCAGCCGCTCGGCGGCCTGTTCGGCACGCCGGCGGGCGAACACGCGGACGGTGTCGTCGTCGATCGGGATCGTCCGGCGCGATCGCTCGTTCTTCGCGTTGCTCC
>CAYGLH010000019.1:1870-20407 GCA_964350535.1 uncultured Ilumatobacteraceae bacterium | reverse complement strand
TCCACAATCGTCACGCTGTGCCGGCCGATGATGTCCATCCGTCCACCATCCTGGCACATCGCCGCCGTATCCTCGTCGCTTCCTATGCCGAGGAGACCCTGGTTGGTGGCGACGAGACTCTCGTCGATCCGTAGCGACGGAGCGTCGGTGTCGACGTCGTCCCAGCGGAGCGCCAGCACCTCGCTGCGCCGCAACCCGTAGAGGACGTTGACCCGGAAGGCGACAGCCCAACGGTGGTCGGCCGTCGCCTCGAGGAACCGGTCGACCTCGTCGGCATCCCAGGCGACGGTCTCCTTGGGCTTGGTCTCCTTGGCGACGGTCCGCGGCATCCCGACGCGCGCCGCCGGGCTCCGCGGAATCAGCCCCTCCTCGACCGCCTCCGCCAGCGCGGCGCGCAGCACGGTGCGACAGATCTGGATGCTGCGCCGGCCGAGCTTGCCGTCGGCGGCGAGGCCGTCGATCCAGCGGGCGACGTCGTCGCGGTCGAGCAGCGCCAGCTGGATCGCGCCGAGACCGGCCTCGATGTGGGGGATCGCCCACTCGTACTGCTGCTGTGCCTTGACCGTGATGTCGGTGCGGCTCGCCACGTAGCGGCGCACCAACCAGCTCACCGTGCCACGCTCGGTCGAGCGGTCGTCGGCCCTCACGGCGCGTGCCGCAGCCTGCGCCGATCGCTGCGACGGGTACGTGCCGAGCTGGCGCGGCCGGTGCTTGCCCGTGGTCGTGTCGATGCCGTCGACCCGCACGACCCACTTGTCGCGCTGCTTGCGGACCGTCGGCTGACCGGTCGCTTTCCACGCCATCACGCACCTCCAGGTACTGATCGGCGTCCGACGGTTGATACATCGCTGATACTTCGATGTTTCGTCGAACTTCCGATCAGGATATCACCCCTGGTCAGATGTGGTGGAGACGGCGGGAATCGAACCCGCGACCCCCTGCTTGCAAAGCAGGTGCTCTAGCCAACTGAGCTACGTCCCCGGATTGGGCAAGTGGTCAGGCTAGCGGCGCTCGTCGCCGCGCAGTCGCGCCGATGATCAGTAGCCCGGAGTCCGAGGCTGGCCTGGCTGGCCGGGCTGCGGGGGGACCGGCGGCAGCGTCGGCGCCAGGCCGGCGGCGGCGCGGCGGGCCTCGAGCTCGGCCTGGGCCCGTTCGTACTGGGCACGCTGACGTTCGGCCTCGGCCTCCCGATCGATCCGCTGGATCTTGTGGGTCAGCCAAGCGATGATCGCGTGCAGCACGAGGGCGAGGATCCCGTAGATGATCATCGCGAACAGCACGGCGGTCTCGAACTCGGCAGGCACGTCCGACGCCGTATGGCCGATCTCGATCGGATCGAAGATGCCGTCGAACGGCTCCATCACGCGATCGAGGTTGCGGTACCACCACTCGACGAACCCCGACGTGGGGTTGGCGCCGAACAGCTTGAGCACGAACCCGACGGCGAGGATCACCTCGACGACGAGCAGGTAGAAGTAGACGAGGTAGCTGAGGACGCGTGCGCCGAACGCGATCACCCGCAGCGTTTCTCGCCCGGTGTCCTTGTGGTCCTCGATGTCGGTCTGCGGTGTCGGCTGCATTGGTGTCCTCCTAGCCCGGCGGAGATAGTAGTGAGGCTCGGCCGCCCGGTCAGTCGTCCTTGAGGGCGACGGCGTTCGGGGTGACGTTCATCTTCGGTTCGTACTCGGCGACCTCGACCACACGGCCCTGCCCGGCATAGGCCGCACGCAGCTGTCCGCGACACGACTCGCAGGGGCCGTAGAAGTCCTCGTCGGCCGGTTGATCGCACCTCGGGCAGGAGAACTCCACGTCTCGGGACCATAGCCCCGCCGACGTTCCCGTGCGTCGTCATCGGCAACGCCTACGATCGCTGCCGATGTCCGATGCGCCGCTCCCGCCACCAGCCGGCGAACCCGCGGCGTCCGGAACCCACCCGGCGCGCCCCCGACACGCCCCCAACTACCTGGTGCGGCGGGCGATCGCCGTCGGTGTGGTCATCGCCGTGGTCGCCGTCATCGCCACCGTCGTCGGCTGGGTCCTCGCCCGAGACGACGGCGGGCACGATCCCGTCGCCGTCGAGACCGGGTGGGACGTGATCGTCGCGATCGACCCGGTCACCGGCGTCGTCACGGTCACCGATCCCGACACGGGCGATGTGATCGAGGAGATCGAGACCGACGTCGGGCGCGTCGAGGACTCGATGCTCGTCGACTCGACGTTGATCGTCGTCGGTGCACGCGGTCTCGCCGGCGTCGACATCAGCCACAGCAACGCGGCGGTCGATCTCGACCCCGACGACACCCTCGGCGACTCGGTCACGATCGTTCGCCCCGAGGGATCCGACCAGACCGCGTTGCTCGACGACGGCGAGGGCAACATCGTCGTCGTCCACCAGCGCCCCGACGACGCCGTCGCCACGGCCACGCTCATCGAGTTGCGCGGCGTGCGGCTCGACACGGTCGGTGCCCTCGCCACGCCCGACGGACGGGCGGTCCTGCTGCGCGACACCGGCAACTTCCAGAGCGTGCTGGTCGGCGTGGACGGCGACGAGCCGGTCTACTTCCCCGGCGCGCCGATCGCCGTCGACGACGACCGGGTGGCAACGGTGCAGAACGTCGGCGCCGAGGCGCGGGTCACGATCGCCTCACACGACGGCGAGACGACCGCCGAGTTCGTCGCCGAGCCGATCGCCGAGGCGATGCTGGTCGACGACGGCCTGTTGATGGTCTCCACTGCGGGCGAGCTGTGGTCCGGGACCGACGACACGACCGAGCGCGTCGGCAACGTGTCGGGGATCCCCGTGGCGGCACGATCCTTCATCATGATCAGCGGTGACCGCCTCGTCGTGTCGACCGACCTGGCGACCGACGTGGTCGACCCGACGGGTGAGACCGTCGCCACCGTCGTCGGCGCGGCAGCGATCGTCGACGATCCCCGGCCGTGGTCGCCCGGCATGCATCACGCGCTCTGCATCGCTGCCGACGTCGAAGGCGACGTCGTCTTGGTCGACACCCGCACGCCGGCCCAGAGCGCGCCTGGGCCCTACGAGGAGGCGCTCGTTCGCGCCGACGGCTGTGCCGGCATCCGGCTCGCCGACGACGCGGAGTTCGCGATCGACGTGGAGACGGCAGGGGACGGGCAGCGGCTCGACCTCGGCACGGAACCGATCGCGCTGTCGCCCGACGGGGAAACCGTCGCCATCGAGGACGGCGCCTCGATCGTCCTCGTCGCCGTACCGTCCGGCACGTCCGACGCGTCCGAGGACGGCGAGGACGCCGATGAGCCGACCGAGGTCGCCGAACGCGGCGCCATCGTGTACTTCGCGTCGACGTGAGCACCGGCCCCGAGTCGCCCGACGACTACATCGAGGTCGATCGCGGAGCGGTCGTGTGGAGGTTCGAGCGTGAGTTCCTCACCTCGAACTGGACGTGCATCTTCGGCGCCGGCTGCCACGGGATCCTCCCCGAGAAGGCGAGCGAACTGCAGCAAGGGTGCTGCTCGCTCGGTGCCCACTTCGGCGACGGACCCGCCGGTGAGGCCGAGTCGATGACCGTCGCGGCCTACGCCGCGATGATCCCGCCCGAACGCTTTCAACACCATCGCGACGCTGCGGACGACACCGCAGGTGGCATCTTCGGCGACGCGGACCGTACGCACACCCGAGTGGTCGACGGGGCATGCATCTTCCTCAACCGCCCGGGCTTCCCCGGCGGCGAGGGGTGCGCGCTGCACCTCGCCGCACTCGACGCCGGTGAGTCACCCACCGACTGGAAGCCGTCGGTGTGCTGGCAGCTGCCGCTGCGGGTGGAGTGGGCGGAGGTCGACGACCTGACCGAGACGGCGACGGTCCGCCGATGGACGCGCGGCGACTGGGGAGAGCACGGCACGACGATGGCTTGGTGCTGCACCGAACGCGACGAGGGTGGCGAGGCGTACTGCGCGACCGAGCCGGTGTTCGAGTCACTGGCCGAGTCGCTCCGTGCGCTCGCCGGCGACGACGTCTACGAGGAGGTCGCCGATGAGCTGCGGCGGGGCCCGACCGGCTGATCGGTGTCGGCCGGCTCGAGCATCGTCCCGGCCAGGACGCCGGTGTGATCGCCGGCGTCCATGAAGCACTCACCGTTGACGTAGGTTCGGGCCAACCCATCGACGCGCTGGATCCAGCGCCCGGCACCGCCCGGGAGGTCGCGTGCCCACTCGGGCTGGTGGAGGTGCAGCTCGTCGAGTGAGAACACGTTGATGTCGGCCGCGGCGCCCGGCACGAGCCGGCCCCGGCCGGCGATGCCGAACAGGTCCGCCGTGTCGCTGGTCAGGCGGCGCACCGCTTCCTCGATCGACCAGCGGCGGCGGTCGCGGACCCAGTGGGTGAGCAGGAACGTCGGCTGGCTGGCGTCCATGATCTGGCCGACGTGGGCGCCCGCGTCGGCGAGACCGAGCGTGACGACCGGGTCGTCGAGCATCTCGGCCACCGCGTCGAGGTCGTGGTTGAGGACCGGCAGGTTGGCGACGAGCTCGCCCTCCGATTCGAGCACGAGCTCGATGAACGCAGCGGCGGGGCTGACCCCTCGCTCGGCGGCGATGGCGCTGAGCGACGTCGACGGATCGCACGCGTAGTCGGCGCACGACCCCGGCGTCATCACGAACAGCCGATCGAGGTCGATGGTGGTGCCGTGCGTGTCGGCCTCGCGGATCAGTCGTTGCCGGAACGGCGCATCGCGCAGCATCTGGAGCTTGCGTCCGTTGACGACCGCGCGGAGCTCACCCCACGACGGTGCCCGGTCGAACGGCGTGCGCGACTCGAGCCCGTACAACACCCCGACGCCGCGGGCCGTCGTCTGCGGACGCAGGTCGGCACCGCGATCCCGCGCTGCGTGCACCATCTCCAGGACGCGGGCGTACAGGTCGGGTCGCCGGTTGCTCTGTGTCAGCCCGAAGCTGACCGGGCGCCCGCTGCGGTGACTGATCTCGGCCATCAGCTCGACCTCGCGCCGCGTGTTGGTCAGGGCGTCGTCGTCGCCCTCGCCCAGACGCATCGCTCCCTCGAACACCCCGACGCCGTGGCGAGCGAGCACGTCGGCGAACGCGAAGAGCTCGTCGGGTGTGGCGTAGGTGCCGGGCACGGGTCGACCGTCGGGGACGCGATGCATGTAGGTGCGGCTCGTCGAGACGCCGAGGGCGCCACCCGTCATCGCCTCGTCGAGGAGGTCGACCATCGCGGCGATGTCGTCGATCGACGCCGCGTCCTCGTCGAGCGCACGCTCGCCCATCGCGTAGGTGCGCAACGCACAGTGTCCGACGAGCCCGCCGACGTTCGGACCCTTCGGCATCCGCCCGATCGACGCCAGGTAGCTGCCGTAGCCCTCCCAGTCCCACGGCATCCCGTCCAGGATCGCGGCGGCGGGGATGTCCTCGACGCTCTCCACCGTCTCGGCGAGGAGCCGCCGGTCACCCGGACGGCACGGTGCGAAGGTGACCCCGCAGTTGCCCATCACGACGCTCGTCACGCCGTGCCAGCAGCTCGACGTTCCGACCGGGTCCCACGCGAGCTGGGCGTCGAGGTGGGTGTGGATGTCGACGAAGCCCGGCGACACGTAGCGACCTGCCGCGTCGAACTCGACGACGCCCGACGCCTGGGAAGTGTCGATGCCGCCATCGATCGCATCGACGACCGCGACCACCCGGTCGCCCTCGACGAGCACGTCGGCGAGACGTGCTGGTGCCCCGGTGCCGTCGACGACCCGGCCGTTTCGAATGATGAACCCGCTCATGTTGTTGCACGCGGGCACCGCTCCCGTCGGCCACCCGCTACCTCCTCACCGTGGCCGGCGAAAGGCTGCAGGATGTCTAGCAACCGGCGCGCGGGCTTCGCACATCTCCGAGGTTGCAGTTTCGTTGCGTCGACGCCACGCGATCGTCGTAGTCCTCGAAGCGACGCGTCATCCGGTCGCCATCAGTGGTCGTCGGTGAGGATGAGTGTCTCGGCACCGATCGGCACGAAGCCGCAGGACAGGAAGGCCCGGAGCGACGCTGCGTTGCCCGGCGCGACCTGGGCCCACACGAGCGTCGCCGGGTCGACACATCCCAGCCCGGCGGCGATCAACCGGCGGCCGTGACCTCGGTCACCAGCGCCCGTGTCGAGCAGCTCGACGGACAGCTCGAGCCGACCAACGAGGCCCGCGCCGAGGGTGATCAGCCCGTGCTCGTCGCCGAGGATCCGCACATCTCGGCGGTGCCGGGTCGCCCGCCGAACACGCGGATGATCGGCGAGGTCGTGTCGTTCGGCCAGCGGTTCGCCACCGCTCGCGCCGGTCGCGGTGCCGCGTGCCACCAGCACGGCGTCGTGGGTCCCGATCTCGCCGGTGGCGCCGGCGAGCCAGCGCAGGACATCGGGGTGGGAGGCGCCGCCGAACCCATCCCCTCCACGAGCGACCACCGCCTCGCTCGTGACGTCGGCCACCACGACCGAGTGGCCCGTGAACTCGACCACGGCGAGGTGCCCCGCCCGTGCCGGCGGATGCACCTCGACCGCACCGTCGACGGCGGGGAACTGCCCGTCGGCGGCGGCGACGAGGAGCCGGTGGAGTGGATGCACCCGAGCGAGGCTACGGCGCCTACGTCGTCCGGTTCGGCGACGATCTACGGTCGGCGCATGCGAGTCGACGTGATGACCACACCCCGACCGTTGCGAGCGATGAGCGAGTTGGCGCACCGCTCCCGGGCCGCAGGGTTCGACGGGATGCTGCTCACCGAAGCAGGGCGCACCGCGTTCAACGCAGCGACCGCAGCGAGCCTCGCAGAACCCCAGCTCGAGCTGTCGACGGGCGTCGCGGTGGCGTTTCCCCGCAGCCCGATGATCGCCGCCCAGAACGCGTGGGAGCTGCAGGAGTCGACCGGCGGGCACTTCCGACTGGGCCTCGGCACACAGGTGCGCACCCACATCGTCCGCCGCTTCGGCGGCGACTTCGACCGCCCTGGTCCGCGGCTGCGCGACTACGTGCTGGCCGTGAAGGCATGCTTCGCCGCGTTTCGCGGCGACACCGAACTCGACCACCACGGCGAGTTCTACGAACTGACCTTCCTCAACCGGCAGTGGAGTCCCGGCCCGATCGACGCGCCCGACCCGAAGGTCGACGTCGCGGCGGTCAACCCCTGGATGCTCGAGATGGCCGGTGAGGTCGCCGACGGCGTGCACATCCACCCGATCGGCGAGCCCGGCTATCTGCGGCGGCACGCGCTCCCCCGGATCGCCGCCGGCGCATCGGCGGCGGGGCGTGACGTCGAGGAGGTGTCGCTGATCGTGCCCGTCACCACGATCGTCGGCGACACCGATGCCGAGCTCGCCGCCGGCCGCGACGCGGCGCGGCTGTCGCTGTCGTTCTACGGCTCCACCCCGAACTACGCGTTCATCTGGGACGAGGCAGGCTTCGAGGGCACCACCGCCCGCGTGCGCGAGCACCAGAAGGCGGGCGACTTCGGGGCGATGGCCGGCGAGATCACCGACGACCACCTCGCCGCGTTCTGTGTGGAGTCGAGCTGGGACGGACTGGCCGACGCACTCATCGACACCTACGGGGACATCGTCGACCGGTTGGTGCTCTACAACCCCGCCGGCGACACACCGGAGCGGTTCGACCGCTACGGCGCCGTCGCCCGTGAGGTCTCCGACCGCACCCGCTGAGTCGGGGGTCGTGCGTCGCATGCGACGGCTCGCCGTACTCCTGCTGGTGGTGGTCGCCGGCGCGGTTGCGTCGTGCGGTGACGACCACCTACGCGGTGTCGGCGACGCGGCCCTCGCACCGCCGAGCTCGTCCGCCCCACCGGTGCCGCTGGCCGATGCGCGTGCTGCGTCGGTCGACATCGGCGGCTGGGGGTGCGGCCCGCGCGAACAGATCGGCTCGGGCTCGTGGGTGGACGGCGATCTCGTCGTCACCGCGGCGCACGTCGTCGCGGGCAGCGACGAGCTGCGCGTGGTCGACGTCGACGGGCGCGAGGTGCCCGGCGCCGTGGTCCACTTCGACCCGGACCTCGACGTCGCGCTCGTCCGCACGGCCGAGGCGGTGGGGCGCCCGATCGAGCTGCGCGACACCGAGGCGGTGGCCGGTGAACGTGGCGTCCTCGCCCTGCTCCGCCGTTCGGTCGTCGACGGCGACCTGCGCGTCGACCCGGAACTGGTGGACGTCGAGGTGCTGCGCCCGGCGCGCATCAACACCACCGACATCTACCGCGACGCGCAGGTGCAGCGCGCCGGCTTCGAGTTGGAGGCCGACGTCGAACCCGGTGACTCCGGAGCGTTGGTCGTGCTCCCCGGTGGTGGCGCGGGCATCGTGTGGTCGCGCAGCAACCGAGACGACCGCCGAGCCTGGGCGGTCGACCTCCCGGAGGTGGTGCTCGACCCGCAACGGCGCGCCCAGCTGACCGACCCGGTCGACACGGGCCCGTGCCTCGACTGACGGCACGTCGACGTCGCCGACGAGGGTGTGATCAGCTCGCGCCGAGCACCCGATCGAGATACGGATTGCGGAACGTGCCACCGGGATCCAACACATCGCGCGCGGACCGGAAGGCGTCCCAGTGCGGGTACCGCTCGCGCAGCGTGTCGGCGTGCTGGAAGTGCAGCTTCCCCCAGTGCGGCCGTCCGGCGTAGTCGTCCATGATCCGCTCGACACCCTGGAAGTACGCCTCGTACGGCGTACCGACGTACTGGTGCACGGCGATCCAGCCCGAGTCGCGGCCGGTGCCGGTCGACAACGGGATGTCGTCCGCCGCCGAGGCGCGCACCTCGATCGGGAACAGCGGCGGGAAGGGCAGCCCGGCGACGAGCGCGCCGACACGCTCCACCGCCTCCGGCACCGCAGCGCGCGGGATCCCGTACTCCATCTCGAGGAAGTGCACGCGCCGCGGGCTGCAGAAGACACGATCGCTGCGATCCACCAGCTCGCGCTCGGCAGCAGCCGATGTGACCAGCTTGGCGATGCGAGGCGCAACGGTGGGGAACCGCCGGCCGACCCGGCAGACGGTTCCGAACGCCAGGTTCTCACCGATCCACTTGTCACGCACGTACGCCAGCTTCCCTTGCGGTTGTGCCGGCTCGTCGGTGCGCGTGTTCCGCTTGACCTGGCACCGGCGCGCTCCCGGCATCCAGTAGAACTCGACGTGATCGGTCGCCGACATCAGCTGCTCGAAGTCGGCCAACACGTCGGCGAGCGGCTCGATCGTCTCGCTGACGCGCAGGTTGAACGCCGGGACGCACCGCAACGTCACCTCGGTGACGATCCCGAGCGCACCGACCCCGACCCGTGCCGCGCTCCAGAGGTCCGGCTGGTGCGCGGCATCGACGCGCAGCACCTCACCCTCGCCGGTCACCAGTTCCATCGCCACGACGGTGGTCGCCAGGTTGCCGAGACCGACACCCGTACCGTGCGTCGCCGTGGAGATCGCACCGGCGATCGACTGCCGGTCGATGTCGCCGAGGTTGGGCAGCGCCAACCCGAGACCGGCGAGCCGGTCGTTCAGGTCGTGGAGGCGGATGCCCGCCTGGACGGTGACGTCATGGCCGTCGACGGCGACGACCCGGGCGAGGTGGTCGAGCGAGACGAGATGGCCGTCGGTCATCGCCACCCCGGTGAAGGAGTGCCCGGCCCCGATCACCTTCACCCGCTCGCCCGCCCTGCTCGCGGCGCGCACCAGCGCGGCCACCTCGTCGGTAGAGCGGGGGCTGTGCACCGCTCGTGGCAGGCACCGCTGGTTGCCGGCCCAGTTGCGCGTCGTTCGTCCCATCACCCCAGCGTACGAGAGATCCGCAACCTGTCACATCGGGGTCTGACACCGTTGTGACAGGTTCACTCGAGGGCGTCGAGCAGCGCGTTCTCGACCACCTCGGTGAGCGCCGGGTGGATGTAGAACACCTCGCGGGCGACCTCCGCGGCGGTCTGGCCGAAGGTCATCGCCTGGATGATCGGCTGGATCAGCGACCCCGCCTGCGGACCCATGATGTGGGCGCCCACGATCAGCCCCGTGGCACGATCGACGAGCACCTTGGCGAAGCTGGTCTCGTCGACCAGCGCCCATCCGTAGGCCGTGCCGGCGTAGTCGCGGCGCCCGACCGCAATGTCGATGCCGCGCTCGCGCGCGACCTCCTCCGTGAGCCCGACCGTGGCGATCTGGGGATGTGAGAACACCGCGCTCGGCACGGTGTCGTATCGCTGTTCACGCCGGTCGTCGGGGTGGGCGATGTTCCAGAAGGCGACCTTCGCCTCGGCGTTCGCCAGGTGCTTGAGCTGGAAGGTGTTGGCAATGTCGCCGATCGCCCAGACGCCGTCGACGTTGGTCGCCATCGTCTCGTCGACGCCGATCGTGCCGGCATCCGTGACGCCGATCCCGGCGGCCTGCGGATCGAGGAGGTCGGTGTTCGGCGTGCGGCCGGTGGCGACCAGCAACTGGTCGACGACGATGCGGCCCGACGGCGCATCGATCACGATCCCCTCGGGGGTCTGCTCGACCGAACGCGGCACCTCGCCGAGACGGAGGTCGACGTGGCGGCCGAACTCGTGGGTGAAGCGGCGCGCGACCTCACCGTCGAAGCCGCGCAACATCGTGGCCGACCTGGCGACGAGGGTGACCCGACTGCCGTACGCCGAGAAGACATGGCCCATCTCGGCGGCGATGAACCCGCCGCCGATGATCCCGAGCCGTTCGGGCAGCTCGTCCAGGCGCATCACCGTGTCGGAGGTGTGGAACTCGACGTCGCGCAGACCGGGGATGTCCGGCACGTGCGGCCGCGCGCCTGCGGCGACGAGGATCTGCGGTGCGGTGATGAGCCGACCGTCGACGTCGAGCACCTTCTCCTCGACGAAGCGCGCCGTGCCCTCGATCAGCGTGATGTTCGGCGTGCCGGTGGCGCGGTACTCGCGCCCACCGGCCGAGATCGGATCGATCCGCCCGAACACGCGGTCGCGGATCACGGGCCAGTTCACCCCGTTGAACGACGTGTGCAGGCCGAGCCTCGACGAGTCGGCGGCCTCGAGCGCGAGGTCGGCGGGCAGCACGAACATCTTGGAGGGGATGCACCCGCGGTTCAAGCAGGTGCCGCCGAACACGCCGCGCTCGACGATGGCGATCTTGCGGTCGTCGAGGTACTCGGGGATCGAGTTGCCCGAACCGCTCCCGACGATGATCAGGTCGAACGAGTCGGGGGTTCCCGCGCCGGGTGTTGCGTTGTCACTCACGGTCGCCATCCAACCACGACCGCGCTCCGATTGTTCCCGGACACCGTCGCCGCCGGCCCGGAGTGATCCGACCTCAGCCCACCGCGCCCCTGGCCGCTCCCGAGTGAACTCGTGAGAACGGGCTCGCTGAGCGGGCCCTTCCTCACGAGAACCGCTGGGGCGAAGGATGGAGAGGGCGGCTCCCTACGATGGGGGCGTGTTCGGAGGCAGCGGCGACGGGTTCATCCAATGCAGCGACGGGCACGTCCGCTGGGGCATCTACGGGGCAGCGGGCGTCGTGTTCCTCACCCGCGACAGCGACGGCACGCCACGGGTGATGCTGCAGAAGCGCTCGGCGATGGCCCACGAGGGGGGCACCTGGTCGTGCGCCGGCGGTGCGCTCGACGCCGGCGAGACCGTGGTCCAGGGAGCGTTGCGAGAAGCGTCCGAGGAGGTCGGCACGATCCCCTCCCCCGCCGAGCTCGTCGGCCACTACGAGTTCCGCCCGGCGAGTGACTGGTGCTACACCACGGTCGTGGTCGAGGTGCCCGAGCGTTTCGGCAACTCGGTCAACTTCGAGACCGACGCTGTCGAGTGGTTCGGGCTGGCCGACGTCGAGCAGTTGCCACTGCATGCCGGTTTCGCCGCAGCGTGGCCGCACCTGCGCGACATCGTGTTCGAACACACCCAGCCCGGCTGAGCCGGTCGCCCGTGCAAACCCTGGGGATCGGCCCGCCACCGCCCTCGTAGGCTGGGTCGATGGCGACGACCTCGGTCCACGGCACCTGTCACCACGACTGTCCGGACTCGTGCGGTTGGACCGTGACGGTCGACGACACCGCCGGTCCGACGCCGCAGGCGGTCAAGCTGCGCGGTCGCACAGATCACCCCTACTCGCAGGGCGAACTGTGCCCGAAGGTGAACCGCTTCCTCGACCGCGTGTACAGCCCCGACCGGATCCTCCACCCGCTGCGCCGCATCGGCGCGAAAGGTGAGGGCCGATTCGAGCGGATCGGATGGGACGAGGCGCTGAGCACGATCGCCGAGCGCCTCCAGGGCGTGATCGACCAGCACGGAGCCGAGGCGGTGCTGCCGTTCTCCGATGCGGGCAACCAGAGCGTGCTGGCGATGATGGGCCTCAGCGGCCGCTTCTTCGGTCACATGGGGGCGTCGCGCATCCGGCGGGCGATCTGCGGACCGACGGTCGGCGCCGGCCTGGCGATGACCAATGGCAGCGGTCGCGGCCTCGACGCCCTCGAGCTGGAACATGCCGACCTCATCATCCTGTGGGGCACCAACACCCGGCTCACCAACCGTCACCTGTGGCCCACCATCGAGAAGGCCCGCGCCGGCGGCGCCCGGCTCGTCGTGATCGATCCGCTCCGCACGCTCACCGCCGACGCCGTCGACGAGGACCGCGGCGACCGCTTCGTCCAGCCGCTCCCCGGCACCGACATCGCCCTGATGCTCGGGATGATGCACGTGCTCATTCGCGACGGCCTCACCGACGACGACTGGATCGCCGCCCACACGCTCGGGTTCGACGAACTGCGCGACGCCGTCGAGACGTGGACACCCGCCCGCGCCGCCGACGCCTGCGGGCTCGATGCCGAGCTCGTCGAGCAACTCGCCGCCGAGTACGCCGCCGCCGCAGTCCCGGCGATCCGCACCCTGATCGGCGCCGAGCACCACGAGAACGGGGCGATGTTCCACCGCACGCTCGGCTGCCTGCCTGCGCTGGTCGGCGCCTGGGCCAAGCGCGGCGGCGGGCTGGCGAAGAGCGTCGGCTCGTACTCGGAGGACCACATCGACGAGGCGGCGTTCCTCCGCCCCGACCTCGGCGTCGTCGACGGCGCGTTCCCGCGCGAGTTGAACATGAGCCGGCTCGGCGACATCCTCACCAGCCCCCACGCCGGCGAGCCCGACGGCCCCGGCGTGCACGCGCTCGTGGTCTGGAACTGCAACCCGTTGGTGGTCGTGCCGAACGCCGAGGCGATCGAGCGGGGCCTCCGGCGCGACGACCTCTTCACGGTCGTCCACGAGCAGTTCATCACCGACACCGCCCGCTACGCCGACATCGTGCTGCCCGCCACGACCCAGATCGAGGCCGACGACGTGGTGCTCCCGTGGGGCCACCTGTGGGTCGGGTGGAACGGGGCGGCGATCGAGCCGGTGGGCGAGTCGTGCACGAACACCGAGCTGTTCCGGCGACTCGCCGCGTCGATGGGCTACACCGAGCCGGCGCTGTTCGACGACGACGAGACCCTGCTGGCGCAGGCACTGCCGACCTTCGACCTCGACGAGCTCCGGCGCGTCGGTTGGATCAGGGCGCCGTACCCCGACGACGGTCGACCGTTCGGCGACGGCGAGTTCGACACCCCGTCGGGCCGCGTCCACCTCGCCTCCGACCAGCTCGCGTCGATCGGCCAACCGCGGGTCCCCACGTTCGTCCCGCCGCGCGAGGGCCCACTCGGCGACCCCGCGCTCGCCGCCCGCTTCCCGCTGCAGCTGCTCACCCCCAAGCACCACACACGGTTCCTCAACTCGAGCTACTCGGCCCTCCCGAAGCACGGTCCACCCGAGGGTGGCCCCTTCGTCGAGCTCGACCCGACCGACGCCGAGGACCGGGGGCTCGCCGACGGCGACACCGCGGTGGTGTGGAACGATCGCGCCGAGGTGCGGGTGCCGGTGCGGATCAGCGCACGCCTGCGTCCCGGTGTGGTCGCCATCCCGTTCGGCTGGTGGCGCGACCAGCACGGGCAGGGCCCGACCGCGAACAGCCTGACCAACGACACGCTCACCGAGTGGGGCGGCGGGGTCGCCTACAGCGACACGCTGGTCGAAGTCGGCCGACCAGCCGACTGACCGTTCACACCGACGGCGTGGTGTCGCCGGCGATCCGATCGACCTTGCGCGACAGTTCCTCCACTGCGTCGGTGAGGGTGGTCAGCCGCTCGTCGATGTCGTCGGCGGTGATCATCGACGACAACGACAGACGGACTCCGGCGATCTCCCGCGCCAGGAACTCGGTGTCGTCCTGGGTCCGTTCGGCGACGGCGCGATCGGTCTCGGCATTGATGCGGTCGCGGTCCTCCTGCCGGTTCTGCGCCAGCAGGATCAAGGGTGCGGCGTAGGACGCCTGGATCGACAGCAGCAGCGTCAACAGGACGAGGCCGCGATCCCAGGGGTCGAACTGCAGCTGATGTGGCGCGAACGAGTTGTGGAGGATCCACACGACGATCACGACGCTCTGGAACACCAGGTAGCGGGCGGTGCCGAGGAAGTTGGCGATCGACTCGGCGAACGCCCCGAAGGCGTCGGAGTCGTACTGCACCCCGAACGTGCGCGCCGCCCGTGGCGCGGTCAGGTCCTCACGACGCTTCATCGTCGGCCCCTTCGCGCACGCGGGCATCGCGCCGCCGGCGCCAGCCCCGACCGAGCATGCGGTCGATCACGTCGTCGACCGTGACGGCGCCGAGCAGGCGCCCCGCCTCGTCGCACACGGCGACCGCGAGGAGGTCATAGCTGGCGAGCTGTTCGGCCACGTCGCGGTCGCTCACCTCGGGGGCCACGGAGACGCCGTCGCGCACCAAGTGGCGGAGCTCCATCGACGGCGGCTCGCGCAGGAGGCGCTGCATGTGGACCACGCCGAGATATGTGCCCGTCGGCGCCTTGTACGGGGCGCGACACACGAAGACCTGGGCGGCGATGCTGACGACCCAGTCCGGGCGTCGCACCTGGGCCAGCGCCTCGGCCACCGTCGCCGTCGGCGGCAGCACGATCACGTCGGGCGTCATCAGGCCGCCGGCGGTGGCGCCGCTGTACGACAGCAACGAGCGCACGGTGTCGGCGTCGTCGTCGTCCATCACCTCGAGCATCCGCGCCTGCTGAGCGGCGGTCATCTCCCCGAGGAGGTCGGCAAGGTCGTCCGCCTCCATCTCCTCGAACACACCGACGAGGCGATCGCGGTCGAGCCCCTCGACGATGCGGATCTGCTCGTCCTCGGGCAGCTGCTCGAGCACGTCGGCCAGTCGCTCGTCGTCGAGCGCGTCGGCCAGCTGGCGGCGCTGCTCCAGCGGCAGGGCGCGGATGAACGCGGCGGCGTCGGCGGGGTGCAGGTCGCGCAGGCGGAGCGCCTCGGCCTGCATCGCGGTCGGGGTGCCGAACAGCTCCGGTACCTCGTCCCAGTCGACCAGCCGATGGCTGGTGCGGCGCCCGAGGCCCGTACGCCGACCCAGTCGGACCTTGGCCACCTCCCACCACGTGGTGCGCCCGTTGGTGGCGACCTCGAGCGCGATGTCGCCGACCGTCTCGTCGCCGACCCGCGCGTCGAGCACGTCCTCGCCGATCAGCACCTCGCCGTCGCGATGCTTGAACGGACGCAGATCGACGTCCCAGCTGGCCAGCTGGACACCGTCGCTGTTGATCTCGCCGATCCGGTGGGCGCTGACGAAGATCCTCCGCCGCTGGCTGTCGGCGACCATCCCCACCATGCGCGGTGCCACCTGCGGACGCCCGGGTCGTGCCGGTCGGCCAGGGACCACGACCAGATCCTCGATGCGTCCGATGTTCGAGCCGCCCGCGTCGAGCAGCGCCAGGCGCATCACCCTGAACGCGTAGATCAGCTCGCCGGACATGGCCCGAAGGCTAGCCCTGGGAGGGTCGCCGGCTGCGGGAGGCAAGTGCGCCGCCAGCCCGCCTGCGGCGTGGCCCGTCCCCGCTCAACCGGTGGCGCTGACCGGGTGCGGAATCCCGGTGAACTCTTGCAGCCGAACGCCCAATCGGTTGGCGTCGGCGAGCATCGCACGGTTCGGGAGTCGGTGGGTGCCGAGGGTCCAGGCGCCCGGAGGGACCTCGCCGCGCAGGATGGCCGCCACCGCGCCGGCAGCGGTCGCCGCCGACGCCGTTCCCACCAGTTCGGCGACGCCGGCGACCATCGTCACCCGACCTCCGTGCTGGTCGCTGCCGCGCACTTCCACGCGCACCGCGCCCACTCCGCCCTCCCGGTGCGGTGGGCTGAGCATCGGCAGGCGTGCCGTGAGACGGTCGCGACGGTTGGCCGAGATGCGCGACGAGATGCGCAGCGCGTCGGGGAACGCGGCGTGCAGCGCGAGCGGGATGCCGCTCGACGAGCGGTAACAGTCGTAGGCGCCGACAGGTTCGGGGAACCAGCACAGCTCGCGACCGGAGCCCGCCGGGCGGCTGATCCACGCGCCGTCGACGTAACCGATCGCCCGACCACTCAGCGCCCGGTGGTGCTGGCGGGCGCACGCCGGACCCGCCGTGCCGTGCGTGGCGACGTGGATCTCGTCGGCGTGCTCGAGGCGGTCGGCGAGATGGCGCGCGAGGAGCCCGACGAGCCCCGGGGCCATCGCCGCACCCACCAGCATCGCCGCGCCGTTGGCGACGGCGTCATCGTGCAGATCCGACAGCGCCCGCAGGTCGTCGAGGTCGTCGCCGACCGTGACCACCGACGTGCCGCGGCGCAACGCCTCGGCGGCGAGCTCCACGTGCGGCTGGGGGCAGGCGAGCACGATGACGTCGCATACCGGCAACTCGGCG
This sequence comes from uncultured Ilumatobacteraceae bacterium, assembly GCA_964350535.1. GTDB lineage: Bacteria > Actinomycetota > Acidimicrobiia > Acidimicrobiales > Ilumatobacteraceae > CAYGLH01. The sequence goes on along the minus strand of CAYGLH010000019.1, from coordinate 3,641 downwards.
CGGCGGCGGTCGGCGGTGCGCACATCGAGCGGCATGCCGAGGCGGGCCGCACGCATCGCGATCCGATCGCCGACGACACCGGTGCCGACGAGGCCGAGCACGGCCGTCATCAGGAGTCGGGGACCTCGAGCGGTTGCCAGCCCCCGTGCTGTGGAGGAGTTCCCCCGGAGCCGCGCACCCGGAGTGCGGCGGCGATGGCGCCGGCGAGTACGACTGCCGACATGGCTCGACGCAACAACTTCACAGCGAGTCTCCTTGTGGGGCTACCTGGAATCGAACCAGGGACCTCATCCTTATCAGGGATGCGCTCTAACCGACTGAGCTATAGCCCCGAGGCAGAGCGCAACACTATCGGGTGCGGCGGGTGATCGCACCGGAGTCGTCGACCACCGCTTCGCGGACGATCGACCCGGACGGATCGTCCTCGATCGCCGGCACCTCCGGGGCCGAGCGGCGCACGACGAACCGCCGCATCGGCGACGTGCGGGCCTCGACGACCTCCTCTTCGAGGACCGTCAGACGGACACCGCCGACCAGGTCGGTGATCAGGTTGAACAGGGCGGCGCCGAGGACGGCCAACCCGGTGAGGCCGAGTGCAGCGAACAGGCCGCCGATCCACGCGGCGTGGAAGATCTCGCCACCGTTGAACTCGAACGTCGTCCAACCGAACGACTCGAAGAAGCGCTCGACGTTGTCGATGGTGCCGGTGGCGTAGGCCACGTTCCAGAGCAGCACCCCCGACGTCAGCGCGATGACGTAGAGGACGAGGCTGGCGATCATCGCGATCTTGAAGACGCTCCACGGGTCGACGCTGCGGACGACCCGGGTGACCTTGCGGACGCGGGGCTTGCGGCCGAGCACCCGCGGCAACTTCGTGGGCACCGGGATCGGTGCGGGGTCGTACTCGGGAAGACGACGCGGGCGGCGACGAGCCGAGGTGGTGTCGTCGTGCGGCGCCATCTTGACGGTCGGGCCGTCGACGTCGGCGCGTCGCAGCTCTTCGAGCACGTCCTCGGACGGCTCCGGTCCGACGAACCCGACCGGGGCACCCTCGGCGCCGTCGGCTCGGGCGGTTGCCACGTCGTCCTCGCTGACGTGCAGCGCCCCGGAAGCGTCGGCGTCGGGTGGCGGGAGCGGCGCCGTGCGCGCCGCACCGTTGGCCGACACCAACGGGTCGCCCACCACCGGGGGACGCTCGAGCTCAGCGGACGCGTCGGACGACTCGTCCTCCACCGCGTCCGGCTGGTCGTCGGAGGCCTCCCCGGCGTCGTCGGCGGCGTCGCGCCGACCATCGTCGGCAGGTTGCGTGCCCTCGTCGTCGAGCATGTCGGCGACAGGTGCGTCGTCTTCGTCGTGCTCGTCCGGGTCGACCGCCGGCGCGTCGAGCACCCCGTCGTCGAGCGCCTCGTCGTCGAACAGTTCGGGGCCGTCGGGTTGCACGTCGTGATCGGTGTCGACGTCCGCGTGCAGGTCATCGTCGACGCGGAGGTCGTCGTCGACCTCGTCAACGTCATCGTCGACGACGGGCTCGGCCTGGTCGGTGTCGGCATGGGCGTCGTAACCGTTGCCGTTGGCATCGGGCGGCGCAGGCGCGACCGGGTCGTCGACCGCTTCGTCGTCGAACAGTTCGACGCGGTCGCGGTCGAGCGCCTCCGACTCGAGGGCGCGCTCGGTCTTGCTCACACCGTCAGTGTACGCAACCACCCCCACCCGGGCCGGTCACACCCGCCACACGCAGGTGTGCAGCACCATGCGAAGCGACCGTCAGTCC
>CAYGLH010000019.1:0-1770 GCA_964350535.1 uncultured Ilumatobacteraceae bacterium | reverse complement strand
CGGGCGGTGGCGACGGCATCGCCGAGGCGTACCTCGAGCACGACCTCGTCGCCGTGCTGCTGCCACGACGTGAGCGCCGCGCCGTGCGCTGCGGCGAGCCGGGCCGCGGCCGACCGGCCTCCGGCGAGGCCGGCGAGTGCCGCCGCGTCGGCGGCGGTGCGCGCCCGTTGACGGTCGACGGCGATGCCGCCGAACGACGCCAGCGCCACCATCACGACGACCGCGATGGCAGCGAGGCCCGCTCCTGCTGCGACCACTGCCTGGCCGCGATCGTTGGGTTCTGATCGCATGTGTCCGTCCCCGAGTGTCCAACTGACGACGCGTCGCCGCGCCGTTCGGATGTGGGTGGCGGCGACAGGCCGCGATCAGGGGACGGTCGAACCGTCGATCAGCAGTTGGCGACGAGCTCGCCCGTGGTGGTCTCGCCCGTCAGGTCGTCGGCGGCGTAGAACGTCCCCTCGCCCGTGATCGTCGAACCCTCGAGGCGCAGTTCGACACCCTCGGGGTACATCGACACGGCGTTCCACAACGTGTTGTACTCACCGTCGTACACCGAGATGCTGGCGACGCCGGTGACCGTGCCCTCGTCGCCGAACTGGGTGACATCGAGGCCGGGGTCGTCGTAGGACACCGCGGTGAAGAGGATCTCGGACCCGGCCGCCATCTGCGACTCGAGGTTGCAGAGGATCGAGAACTCGAAGGACTCACCGTTGGCGAGCGCGAGCGTCGCAGTGCCCGAGCTGCCGACCCCCTCGGCCGCAGCCTGCTCGCCCGCCTCCTGCGCCGATTCGGCGAGATCGTCCGCGGCGTCTGTCGCTTCGGCCTCGGCCTCGGCTGCTTCCGCCGCGTCGGCGGCGGCATCGTCCTGCGAGGCGTCGTCGGCCGCAGCGTCGGCGGCCTCGACCTCACTGACCACCGCAGCCTCGTCGGCCGAGTCGTCCGAGTCGGTCGAGTCGTCGCTGCCACAGGCCGCCGCGAGGGCGACGATCGGCACGAGCAGGAGTACAGGCTTCCGTCCACGCATGCGGCCCATGGTGGCACACCTGAGCTGGGCATCACTCCTCATTCCGACCGGGATCCGGTGGGTGAAGTGGCTCGTCGCTCAGTCCTCGTCGACGGCGAGGATCGGCGCGACCGACCCGACGACGTCGCCGTCGTCGAGGTTCATCACCCGCACGCCGGTGGCGTCGCGACCCTGCGAGGAGATCTCGCGGACCGCCATCCGGATGGTGACGCCGGAGTTCGAGACGGTGACGATCTCGTCGTCGATGCCGACCATGAACGCGGCCACCACCTGGCCCTTGCGACCGGTGAGCTTCATGCCGCGCACGCCTTGTCCACCACGACCCTGCGTGTTGAACTTGTCGAGCTGGGTGCGCTTGCCGTAGCCGGCCTCGGTGACGATGAGGATCGCCGTGTCGTCGCGAGCGACGTCGACCGACACCACCTGATCGTCGGCCTTCAGCTTCATCCCGCGCACACCGCCGGCGGTACGGCCCATGGCGCGCACGTCGTCCTCGCTGAAGCGGATCGTCATGCCGCCCCGGCTGACCATGAAGATGTCGTCGTCGCCACCGGTCTCGATGACCCGGACGAGCTCGTCGTCGTCGCGCAGGTTGATGGCGATGAGGCCGTCGCGACGGCTCGAGTCGTAGGCGTCGAAGGCGGTCTTCTTGACGGTGCCCTTCTTCGTGGCGAAGAACACCGAGCGCTCGCCGGCGAAGTCGCGGGTGTCGCTGATCGCCTGGATGAACTCGCCGGGTTGCAGCG
>CAYGLH010000018.1:12222-21434 GCA_964350535.1 uncultured Ilumatobacteraceae bacterium | reverse complement strand
AATTTGCGCGTACCGTCGCGCTGAGCGCGACGCTGACGGCAAGTTTCGGAAGGGGATGGGATGGACGACCAGACGTTCTACGACGACATCGAGGGGTACTGCGGTCGGCTGAGCTGTGCGCCGGGTGACGCGGCCGAGCTGCACGTGTCCACCAGGGCCGAGCGGTTCGACGTGCTGGTCGAGCGGTGGGGCGCGACGCGCGACAGGGTCTGGACGGCGTCCGACGTCCCCGGCGGGTACGTCGAGCCGCCGGCCGATGCCGACGCGTTCGGGTGCCGGTGGCCCGTGTCGCTGGAGATCCCCGTCGACCGCTCGTGGCGGTCGGGGTTCTACCTCGTCACGCTCACCGCCGAGGGCGCGCCCGAGGGCCGCGACGTGGCGCACGCGTGCTTCGTCGTCCGTCCCGATCGCGAGTCGTCCGCCACGTCGTCGCGGGCGCTGTGCGTGCTCTCGACCAACACCTGGCACGCCTACAACACGTGGGGTGGCCGCAGCCTCTACACCGGCGGCCATCGCGTCTCCCACGCCCGGCCCTTCGGGCGCGGGATGCTGATGCGCCCCGAGGTCGACCGCGACGACCGCAAGGCGCGCCCGACGCGATGGGGTGAGACGCCCGACGTCGACGGCGCGGAGTTCCAGCGCTACCGCACCGCCCACAACTACCCGGCGGCGATCGGGTCCGGCGGATGGTTCGCCCGCGACCGGCGCTTCGTCGAGTGGGCCGAGGGAGCCGGCTACCGGTTCGACTACGCGGTGTCGGCCGACCTCGAACGCGACCCGGACGTCTGCGCGGAGTACGACGTGGTGCTGTGCGTCGGCCACGACGAGTATTGGTCGGCGGGCCAGCGCGCCACCGTGGAGGCCCACGTCGAGCGCGGCGGGCGCCTCGCCAGCTTCTCGGGCAATACGATGTTCTGGCAGGTGCGCCTCGAGGAGCTCGACGGTGGCACGTCGATGGTCGGTCACAAGTACACCGCCCACGAGGAGGACCCGTGCGTCGCCGACGGCCGCCCCGAGGAGATGACCGGCATGTGGGCCGATCCGTTGGTGGGTCGCCCCGAGTGGTCGCTGCTGGGGGCCGGATCGGCGTTCGGGCTGTACCACCGCTTCGGGCACGCGACCCCGCGCGGCGTCGGCGGGTTCGTGGTCTACCGCAACGACCATTGGATGTTCGAGGGCACCGGGTTGCGGTACGGCGACGTCCTCGGCGTCGACGACGGCATCGTCGGCTACGAGACGCTGGGCTGTCCGCTGACGCTCGACGAGTTCCACCTGCCGGTCGCGCGAACGCGGCCCGACCTCCCGTCCGACGTCGAGATCGTGGCGTTCACGCCGTCCAGCAACCTGGCGGTCGGCGAGTACCCGGCGTCGATCTCGGCACTCACCGACCAGGGCGACCTCGAGTTCATCGCCACGCGCATCTACGGCGACACGAGCCCCGAGAATCGGGCGCGCGTCCGCAATGGCAACGCCGTCATGCTGACCTGTCGCCCGTACGGCGACGACGGCGGGGAGGTGATCACCATCGGCTCGACCGACTGGGTGTACGGCCTCGGCGATCCGACCGTCGCCCGTGTCACCGCCAACATCCTCGACCACGTCGGCGTGGACACCTCCTCCTGATCCCGAACGACGGCGAAACGCCGGCCGGGCCATTCCGCGCGGCGGCGACGGGCGACATCGTCGCGTCAGGCGACGGGTTGGCGTTCGGAGAGCCGGCCGAGCGCGCCGAGCACCATGTCGACGTAGGTGTCGACGTAGAACTGCCGGCGCGGCGGATCACCGAGCGCCTGGGCACGGAGCGTGGGGAGTGCCGTGAGCAGCAGCGCGGTGGCGGTGAGCGCGGTGCCCTCGTCGAGGGGCGTCTCCTGCTGCACCAGCGAGGCGAAGTACTTCACCGTCCGACGATCCCAACCCCGGCGATCGGCGCGTGCTGAGCGGGATCCCGACACCTCGCGCAACAGCCGGAAGAACGAGCCGTACCGGTCGGCGGTGTCGATCAGCGCGTCGACCAGGGCGCGGAGTTGGGCCTCGAGCCCGTCACCGGCGTTGACGACGACGTTGCGGATGGTCGTGTCGAGCGCCGCTGCCTCGCGTCGGTAGAGGGCAACCAGCACGTCGTCGCGGTTGTCGAAGTGCTTGTACACGAGGGCCCGGGTGACGCCGGAGCGCTCGGCGATGGTCCCCATCGTCACGGCGTCGGGGCCACCCTCCATGACGAGCGCTCGGGTGACGTCGAGCAACGACTCGCGACGCGCCTCGGCGCTCAGCCGCTCCGACTCGTCGCTCGCCCCGTCCTTGGACACGATCATCAGTCTGCCACCCCCCAGGTTGCATCACGCAACCACATTGTCGCACACCGTCGTCACGGCCCGACCGGGCACCTGTACGGCCAGGCCTAGAGTCCACACCGTGGTGCGAGAGGCCGACCTCATCGCCTACTACGAGGCGGAGGCACGGGCAGGTGCGCGCACCACGGTCGGCGAGTTCCGGCGGCGGCTGCGCACGGCATTCGCTCGCCAGCTCAGCGCGGAGGGCCGCCGACACCTCGTCGACATCGGCGCCGGGCCCGGTCTCGACACCGAAGCCTGGCAGCACGACGGCTACAGCGTCGTCGGTCTCGATCTGGCGACCGCCAACGTCATGACGATGCGTGCCCGCGGCCTGACCGGCATCGTGGGGTCGCTGTACGCGCTGCCGTTGCGTGACGGCGCGTTCGAGGCGGCGTGGAGCATGAGCACGTTCGTGCACGTCCCCCACGATCGGTTCGACGAGGCGATGCTCGAGTTGCTGCGCGTCGTCGAACCGGGTGGCGTGCTCGGCATCGGCACATGGGGCGGACGCGAGTTCGAGGGCGTTCCGCACTTCGGAACGATCCGCCCGTACCGCTTCTTCTCGCTCGCCGGACACGACCGGTGGCAGGCGATGCTCGCCCGCCGCGCCACCGTCGAGCACTTCGAGGTGCACGATCCGCACGCCGGCGACGGGTGGGAGTACCAGTTCGCCGTGCTGCGCACCCCGCGCTGAACCGAGCGACGGCGCGTCAGGAGGCGAGGAAGGAGAACCGCTCGCGCAGCTCGTCGGGGACGAGCCCGAAGTCCCCGGGGGCGTAGCGGTGCACGCCGTGGGCGTGGCGCGGGTGCGCGACGTGATAGTCGGCGATCATCGTCTCGATGTCGGCGGGCGCTGCCATGTCGGCCGCGCGGTACACCGCGCGGAGGGCGGCGGCGGGATCGGCGACCACGTCGCGATACTCGAGATCGACGAACGTCGCCGCAGCAGCCTCGCGTGCGGCGCGAAACGCCTGGGCGCGGCGGAACCAGCGCTCGGTCTGCACCGTCTGGAAGCGGCCGACATCCGACGCGTCGACCTCGTCGCTGTACGTCGATCGGAACACGGCGAACAAGCTCGCTCCGGACGCCACCGTCTCGACGATGTCGCGGTGGAGGTGCACCACCACCGCCCCGGGGAACGTCGCCACGAGGTGGTCGAGCTCGGCGGTGTGGGCGGGCGCCTTCAACACGAACCGCCGCTCGTCGCCGTCGTCGAGCAGGGCGAGCGCCGTCCGGTATCGCCGATACGAACCGGCGAGATCCTGCCCGGCGAGCCACTCGGCGTAGCCGTCGAGCCGCACCGTCGACGTGAACCCCCAGTTGCGCAGGTCGGTACCCATCGCCAGCACGCACTCCTCGGCCAGCCGGGGCCCCGAGTCGTGCACCGCAGCCATCGTCGGGTTGAGCAGGTGGAGGAACTCGTGGGCGCCGGCGGCGCGCTCGATCGCTTCCTGCCGCGCCTCGCGCTCGAGGCCGGCGAAGCGCCACGGTGCGCTCAGCTCGGCGGGCAGTGGCGCGTGCAGCCGCTCGTCTCGGGCGAGGAGCCGGAACAGGAACGTCGTCCCGGTCCGCCAGCCGCCGATGATCACGATCGGCGGGGTGAGCGCGGGCTCGCGACCACCCCGTGTCGCGACGGCATCGGCGACCCGCGCGCCCGCGCGCAGCCTGCCGACGGCGGTGTCCTGGACCATCCGACGGCCCAGCGCGTTGAGGCGACCGTCCGCCTCCGCCGAGTCCAGATAGGCGCGCAGGCCGGACTCCCAGCCCGGCGCGAAGTCCGACGTCGGCTGCTCGCCGCCCGCCGTCGCCCGGTCGACGACCGGCTCGACCGCGAGGGCGTAACGGTCGGGCCGTACGGTGCGATCGTCCTCGGCTGCCGCGTACAGGGCCCGCGCCTCCGCACTGCGCTCCGGCGCCGTCCAGGTCATCGGGTGCCGCGTCGGTCGAGTCGGTCGAGCTCGTTCGCCCTCACGACACGCAGGGTGGGCAGTTCGGGCGTGGTCTCCGGCTGCAGGAACCGCAGGACGAACACGCCGAACGGGCGGCCCTCGGTGTCGAGCCAGTCGCCGACGCCGGGATCGTCTGCGGCGAGGACGAAGCGGTAGCGGCCGTCGGTGACGGTGCTCGACGCCGCGGTGCGCGACACCGTGCGATGGCGATGGTCGAGCGAGTTGAGGAAGCGGCTGTACAGCAATACGTTCCAGAAGCGGCACGGCACGAGCGATCCCTCGACGACGAGCGCCTCGTCGTCCGCCAGCTCCCACGCCCCTCGCAGGTAGTGGATCGACGGCTCGGTGAAGGCCGCACCGCCGGTCATCTCCGACCAGTGGCGCACCGTGTTCGGTGCCGCCAGTTCCGGAGCGGTCGAGTTGGCGACGATCTTCGGCACCGTGGCCATCACCGTGCCGGCGCGGCGCAGGTGGCGACCGAACCGGTCGGGTTCGATGGATGGCGCCGCCGGCGGGTCGTCGAGCGGTTCGATGGCGCACCATCCCTCGTCGGCGTCGGGGGCGTTGCGGAACTGACGCACCCACAGCGCGGTCGCGCCCGCGGGCAACGCCAGCCACGCCCCGGCCGACGGGCGATCGCGGGCGACGGTCAGCTCGAAGTATCCGTCGGCGGAGATCTCGAGCTCGTCGCTGTCGATCCGGCTGGTCGCCTCGGCGTCGGCGATGCCACCGGCGGCGTACGCGGTGATCGACAGGTAGGCCGCCCCGCCGATGTTGCCGACGACGCGGTACCGGCGGTCGTCGCGGATGTCGGCGACCCAGTACCGGAAGTCCGGGTTGTCCATGAGGAACTTCTGGCGCCATCCGTTGAACGGCACCAGCTCCGGCCGTTCGCGGTCCACCTCGAAACGCCCGAGCTGGTTGTTCAGCGCCCGCACGAGCGCCCGGTATGCGTCGGCCCGCTCGACGGCGGACAGCTCGGCGGTCGCGTCGGCGGTGCGCTCCCCGGCCGTGACGAGACCGTCGACGAACGCCGCCCAGTCGTCGGCGGGGTCCGACGGGCCGGCCGGCGGTTCGGGGTCGCGGGTCACGAACGGCGAGTATGCACGAGGCTCCGACCGGCGCGGGAACCCAGCCCGCTCCGGCCGTTCAGGTCGTGGGGAGGAACGGGTGCGGCGCCATGAACAGCGGGACCTCCTCCTCGATCCGGATCAGCTCGTTCCACTTGGCGGTGCGCTCGCCGCGCGTCACCGATCCGACCTTCACGCCTTCGGCCCGCCATCCCACCGCGACATGGGCGATCGTGACGTCCTCGGTCTCGCCCGAGCGTGCGGATGCGATCACGGAGACGCCGACGTCCCTGGCCGCGGCGAGGGCGCGGGCGGTCGCCGAGAGCGTCCCGGCCTGGTTCGGCTTCAGCAGCAGGACGTCGGCGGCGCCGGCGGTGGCTCGCACCCGATCCGGGTCGGTGACGAGCAGGTCGTCGCCGACCACCAACGTCCGGCCTGCCAGCTCGTGGCGGATCGCGGCGTGGCCGGCGACGTCGCCCTCGTGCAGCGGATCCTCGACGAGGACGACGGGGAAGTCGGTGCACCACCGCACGATCTGGCCGACCATCTCGTCACGGTCGAGGGCGCGGTCGTCGAGCCCGAGGCGATACCTCGCACCGGACGGGTCGCACAGCTGCGTGGCCGCGATGTCGAGGGAGATGGCGACCTGGTCGCCACCGAACCCGGCGGCCTCGATGCCGCGGGTGAGCACGTCGAGGGCATCTGCGTTGGACGCGAAGACGGGCCAGAAGCCGCCCTCGTCCGCCACCCCGTGGGCACCCCGCGGCGCGAGGATCGCGCCGACCGCGAGGTAGACCTCGTTCGTCCACTCGATCGCTTCGGCGACGGTCGATGCCCCCGGGCACACGACCATCAGGTCCTGGATGTCGAGGGCCCGTTCGGCGTGGGCGCCGCCCCCGATGATCTGGATCTGCGGCAGCGGGATCCAGGGACCGGACGAGGTCGCCGCCGAGCCTGCCGCGGCCGCACCGTTCCCGGCGAGGAACCGCCAGAGCGGCACGCCGCGCGCCGCCGCCTGCGCCCACGCCGTCGCCATCGACACGGCGATCAGCACGTTGCCGCCCAGCGTCGGGGCGTCACGGTCGGGGTCGAGCCGTTCCAGCACCTCGTCGACGGCGGCGAAGGTCGCGGGCGTTCCGGGGAGCTGGTCGCCGAGCACCTCGGCGGCGTCCCGGACGACGTCGGTGACGTCGGCACCCCCGAGCCGCGCGCCGCCGTCGCGTCGTTCGAGGCGCTCCCCGCTCCCGGTCGACGCGCCGGACGGCGCGATCGCCCGCCCCGTCGCGCCGGTGCTGGTGCGCACCTCCGCCTCGACCGTGGGACGGCCTCGGGAGTCCCACAAGCGGCGCAGCCTCACCCCGGTGATCTCGCCGTCGTGGCCGTCGGCCGGTGTCGTCACGCTGTCCACGTCCATCCGTCGCTCCCTGCCTCGCTCCCGGCGCTGAATGCCGATTCAGTTACGATTGTGGCGTGCCGCCCGAGTCCACGCCAACACCGCGCGCCTCCAACCGTCTGCGCGACAAGATCGATACCGGCGCGGTGGCGACCCTGCTCGCCAGCCACGCCATGTCGAGCGACCTGGTCGATCTCCTCGGCCCGACAGCCGCCGCGGGTGTCTGGCTCGAAGCGGAGAGCGGCCCGCTCACGTGGGACCGCATCGGCGATCTCAGCCGAGCCGCCGAGCTGTGGGGCCTCGCCGCAGTGGTGCGCATCCCCGAGTTCGCACCCTGGCGGGTCGGGCGCGCCTTGGCCCTCGGCGCGCACGGCGTGGTCCTCCCCCAGGTCTCGGGTCCGGAGGAGGCGGCGGCGTTCGTGTCGGCCGCGCGCTTCTCGCCGCTCGGCACGCGCGGCGTCACCCGCGGGCGTCGCGGCTACGCCCGGACCGACTACTTCGAGGCCGAGGCGCGCAGCCCGGTCACGATCGTCCAGGTCGAGAGCGTCGACGTGCTCGAGCAACTCGACGACCTCTGCGCCATCGACGGCCTCGACGTCGTGTTCATCGCCCCCAACGACCTCGCCGACTCGATGGGCCTGATCGGCCGGCCCGGTCACCACGACGTGGTCGCGGCGATCGACGACGGCATCGGACGGATCGCCGCCGCCGGCAAGACCGCCGGCACGCTGGGCACTCCCGAGCGCGTCGACGAGCTCGTCGCACTGGGTGCTCGGATGCTGTACATGTCGGTCGACCCGTGGATCGCGGCGACCGCCGACCAGGTGATCCCGCGATGAGCGCGACGCCCCCGCCGGGAGGTCCGGACCGATGAGGGTCGTGATCGACCGACCCGCACCGCCCCGCCTGCGCGCCGCGATCGACGGATCGGCGCCGACATGGATGGAGGTGGTCGACATCGGCCGCGACGATCCCCGGTTCGCCGACGAGTGGCGCCGCGCCGAGGTGGTGCTGCACATCCTCGATCCGATCAGCGCGAGCGACATCGGCGAGGCGCCCGACCTCCGGCTGATCCAGAAGTTCGGCAGCGGCGTCAACACGATCGATCTCGAGGCCGCACGCGCCCACGGTGTGTCCGTCACCAACATGCCGGGGGCGAACGCCCCGGCGGTGGCCGAGCACACGCTGGCGATGATCCTCGCTGCGCTGCGCGACCTCCCGGCGCTGCACCGCGACACGCTCGACGCGACGTCGTGGCCGGGTGGACCGAACGCCGCGACACCGGCGGCTGAGCTCGGCAGCCGGCGGGTCGGGCTCGTCGGCTACGGGGCGATCGCCCGCCGCGTCGAGACCGCCGCACAGGCACTCGGCGCCGACACCGCGCACCACGCACGCGACCGCAGCCGTCCCGGCTGGCTCCCGCTCGACGAGTTGCTCGCCACGAGCGACGTCGTCTCGTTGCATCTGCCCCTCACCGATGAGACCTCCGGGCTCATCGACGCCGCGCGCCTGGCCGCGATGAAGCCCGGAGCGCTGCTCGTCAACACGTCGCGCGGCGGGCTCGTCGACCACGACGCGCTGATCGAACGTCTCCGCGACGGAACGCTGGCGGGCGCGTGCCTCGACGTGCTCCCCGACGAACCGCTCGCCGCCGATCATGCCCTCCTCGACGCGCCCAACATCCTCGTCACCCCGCACGTCGCCTGGCTCACCGACGAGACGCTCGAGCGGTGCTGGCGGCGGGCGCTCGACAACTGCCGGCGACTCGCCGACGGCGAGCCCTTGGACGACCAGGTGGTCTGACGTCGTGACGGGCGACCCACCGAGAGGCGCAGTACCGCCCGACATCGCCACCGGGATGGGTGCCGCCGGTGTCACGCTCGGACCCGCCGCGACGGCCCAGCCCCTCAGCGGTGGCGTCTCGTCGGACATCTGGCACGTGGTCGACGGCGACCGCCACTGGTGCGCCAAGCGGGCGCTCCGGACACTGCGCACGGCTGCGCACTGGGAAGCACCCGTCGAGCGCTCCGCCAACGAGGCGGCGTGGCTCCGCGCTGCTCACCTGGTCGCCCCTGACGCCGTGCCCGCGGTCTGCGGGTTCGACGACGCCAGCCACCTCCTCGTCCTCGAGTACCTGCCCGCCGACCGCTACCGCACCTGGAAGCAGGATCTGCTCGGCGGCGAGGTCGACCCCGAGGTGGCGCGCTCGCTCGGCGCCACGCTCGGCCGTCTGCACCGGGATCTGGCGACCGTTGACCAGCGACGTCGGTTCGACCATCCCGACCTGATCCTGGCCCTCCGCCTCGAGCCGTATCTGCTGCGAACGGCGCAGCATCACCACGACCTGGCGCCGTACCTCGAGGGGTTGGTCGAGCGCTTCCACCGCGAGGCGCGCACGGTCGTGCACGGCGACGTCAGCCCGAAGAACGTCCTCACCGGCGACGGTCGGGTCGTGCTGCTCGACGCC
>CAYGLH010000018.1:10614-12212 GCA_964350535.1 uncultured Ilumatobacteraceae bacterium | reverse complement strand
TCACCCACCTGTGCGCCAAGGCGGTGCACCTGCCCGACCGATCTGCGGCGCTCCGCGTGGCGGCCGACGCGTTCGTCGACGCCCACGCCGCAGCGTCGGCGGATGCGGCGACCGATGGCGGCGGTGGGTGGTTACCGGCGCTGCTGCTGGCGCGCGTCGACGGCGCGTCGCCGTTGGAGTACCTCGACGACGACTCGCGCCACCGGATCCGCGAAGTGGCACGATCGATGATGCACACTCCCGAGGAGGGCGTCCGACCGGCGATCGCCCGTTGGTTCGACGCCCTCCAGGCGTCCGAGAATGGAACTGGATGACGACACCCCGACGCTCCCACAACGGCCGAACCGGCGGTGACGGCGATGGCGACGGCACGATGACGGGCCGAGGCCAGGCCACGGCTGCGGCGTTCGAGCGCGCCGCCCGCAAGGTCATCGAGGACAAGGGCTTCCTCGCCGCGACGATCGCCGACATCGCCGAGGAGGCGGGCCGCAGCCCGGGATCGTTCTACAACTACTACGACAGCAAGGAAGCGCTGCTGCGATCGTGGGCGACGCGGTTCAGCGACACCGCCAGCGAGCGGTCGGCGACCGCGTTCGACGACAGCGTCGACCCCCAGGTGGCGCTGCGCGCCGCGGTCACGGCGCACTGGACCACGTTCAGCGACCACCTCGCCGAGATGGTCGGGGTGTCACAGATGGCGACGCTCGACGACGAGTTCGCCGACCACTGGCGCGAGCTCCGCCGACGGGCGATCCGAGGCATCAGCGCGGGCATCCGCTCGGCCCAGCGCGACGGCTACTGCCCCGGCGTCGATCCCGACCTCGCGGCGTCGGCCATCGTGGCGATGCTGATGCAGTTCTCGTTCACCTGGCTGGCGCAGGGTGGCGACGACGATCGCCGACTGACCGCCGACGAGGCGATCGACACACTGACGACGCTCTGGTATCGCTCGGTGTACTGGCGGCCCTGACCAGGCGTGGCCTGACCGCCGAGGCGGTCAGGAGGCCGGGATCGCGGGGATCTCGGTCAGCTTCTGACGGGCGCCGTCGGGATCGGCTTCGAAGCCCGGGGTGTCGCGGCAGAACTCGACCATGATGCCGTTGGGGTCCTCGTAGTACAGCGAGTGGCACCAGCCGTGGTCGACCTCCATCAGGGGCTCGATGCCGGCCGCGTCGAAGCGTGCCCGAGCCGCCTCCATCTTTGCCTCGTCGGCGGCGAAGGCGATGTGGTTGACCCACACGGGAAGCCCGTTGCCGGTGGAGATCTGCGACTTCCAGCCGTCTTTCTCGCCGACGCCGTGGACGTCGAAGAAGGCGAGCATGCCGCCCTCGCCGGTGTCGTAGAAGATGTGGCGGAAGTACCCCTCGCCGACGCGGTTCAGCTCGGTGTGGACGAGCTCGAGCCCCATCAGTTCGTCGTAGAAGCGATGCGTCGCCTCGATGTCACGGCACGCGTAGGCGACGTGGTGGATCCCGTTGTCGACCGTCATGGGCATGGTGGTGGCTCCTCCCGAGTGGCTCGCGATCCAATTCTGAATCTAGATTCATGTTAACGCCCTCCGGGGGAAGGACGATCACCATGGACTTCGATCTCGCCGA
>CAYGLH010000018.1:0-10514 GCA_964350535.1 uncultured Ilumatobacteraceae bacterium | reverse complement strand
CACGACCCGGTGCACCGCAGCTCGCACGGGTTCTGGGCGCTCACCCGTCGCGCCGAGGTGATGCGCGTGCTGCGCGACCCGGGCGCGTCCACCGATCGCCGCGAGGACTTCCGGCGCAAGCTCGGCTCGTGCCCCTACATGACCCATGTCGACAACAACCTCTTCTACCGGGGCGGTGACGATCACGCCCGACTCCGTGGCCCGTTCACCCGCGCCTTCAGCGGTCGCGCGATCACCGGGCTGCGGCCAGGGATCCGTCGACGAGCGGGCGACCTCGCGGCGTCGCTCGACCCGGACGGTTTCGACCTGGTCGGTGAGTTCGCCAAACCTCTTCCCGTGGCGACGATCGCCGCGCTCCTCGGCGTCGGGCCGGAGCATCACGACGACCTGACGCGTTGGTCCTACGCGCTGGTCGACGCGCTCGAACCCGGCGCCTCCGCCGAGGTTGCCGCTGCTGCGGACGACGCGACCACCGGGTTCAAGACGCTCCTCGCCGGCCTGCTCGCGGCGCGCCGGGAGGAACCGGTCGACGACCTGCTGTCGGCCCTGGCGGTCGACGAGGACTGCGACCTCACCGACGACGAACTCCTGCACAACGCGATCTTCCTGCTCTCGGCGGGCCACGACACGACGACGGCCCTGATCACCGGCGCGATCGAGTGGCTCGCGGACGCACCGGACCAGTGGCGTGTCCTGCGCGAGGATCGCGCGCTGGTCGCCGATGCCGTCGAGGAGCTGGCCCGGCTGGTGAGCCCGGCGCAGATGATCGGACGTCGCCTGGCAGCGCCGTCGACCGTCGGGGGCGTCGAGCTCGATGCCGGCCGTCCGATCCTCCTCTGGCTGGCCGCGGCGAACCGGGATCCGTCGGTGTTCCCGGATCCGGACGCGCTCGATGTCCGCCGACCCAACGCCAAGCACCACATCGCCTTCGGCTTCGGCCCGCACGTGTGCCTCGGCGCCCCACTCGCCCGCGAGCAGGTTCGCGCGGCGCTCGACGCGCTGCTCGACCGCTTCACCGAGCTGCAGGTCGTCGAGGCCCCGCACCGCGCACCGAGCTCGATCATCGTCAGCTATCGCCAGTTCCGACTGAAAGGCAGTACCGCATGACCGTCACCTCGTTCGCCTCCGACGTCCGCACCTGGGCGGGTCGTCGACCGGATGCAACAGCACTCACCGTGATCGCCGCCGGCGAGGTCGAGACGCGCTGGACCTGGGCCGAGCTCGACGCGGCGTCCGACCGCGCAGCGCTGGCGCTCGAGCGGCTCGGGGTCGGCCCCGGCGCACGCGTCGCCCACCTCGGCCGCAACCGGGCCGACTACGTGGCGCTCCTCTACGGCACCTCGAAGCGGCGGGCGACCCTGGTCGGGCTCAACTGGCGGCTGACACACCGCGAGCTCGAACCGTTGCTGCGCGACGCGGCACCGGCCGTCATCGCCGTCGACGGCGAGTTCGCCGCCACGATCGAGCAGGCGGTCGACGCGGCGGGCATCTCGACGACGGTCGTGCGCGCCGACGACGTCGAGTCGTGGGCCGGCACCGAGGCCGGCGCGGCTCCCACGCTCGAGCCTGCTGCCGACGACGTCGCGCTCACCTTCTACACGTCCGGCACGACAGGTGTCCCGAAGGGGGTGCTGCTGACGGTCGGGGCGATCCAGGCCAACGTCGATCGCGAGACGCCGTGGACGATGGATCCGGACTCCAACGTGCTGGTGTGCTCGCCCGTGTTCCACACGGCGGGCACGGGCTGGATCTACCTGCCGCTGCACTTCGGCGCCCACTGCGTGTTGATGCGCGACCCGGTGCCGGGCCAGATCCTCGCCACGCTGGAGGCGCAGCGGATCACCGAGGCGCTGCTCGTGCCGGCCGTGATCGGTGCCGTGGTCGCCGATCCGGCGATCGACTCCACCGACGTGTCGGCACTGCGGACCTTGGCGTACGGCGCATCGCCGATCTCACCGACGCTGCTCGCCCGTTCGATCGACGCCCTCCCGTGCGAGTTCGTCCAGGCGTACGGCATGACCGAGACCGGCGGTCCGATCACCTACCTCCGCCCCGAGGACCACGACGTCGACGGCCGCCCCGAGCGGCTCGCTTCGGCGGGGCGGCCCCCGGCCGGGATCGAGGTCAAGGTGATCGACATCGCCGACGGCGCGGACTGTGCGCCGGGCGAACGCGGCGAGGTGGTGACCCGCAGCGACCAGCAGATGGCGGGCTACCTCAACAACCCCGACGCCACCGCGGCGACGGTCGATGCCGAGGGCTGGCTGCACACCGGCGACGCCGGCTACCTCGATGCCGACGGCTACCTGTTCCTCACCGACCGGCTGAAGGACGTGATCGTGTCCGGCGCCGAGAACGTGTACCCCGTCGAGGTCGAGAACGCCCTCACCGAACACCCTGCAGTGGCGGAGGCGGCGGTCATCGGCATCCCCCACGAGCGCTGGGGCGAGACGGTGTCGGCGGTCGTGGTGCGCGCACCGGGCACCGACGTCGACGAGGCCGAACTGATCGAGTGGTGCCGCGATCGGCTGGCCCACTACAAGGCGCCGACGTCGGTGGCGTTCGCCGACGAGCTCCCGCGCAACCCTGCGGGCAAAGTGCTCCGTCGTGTCCTGCGCGAACCGCACTGGGCCGGCCAGGGCCGCACGGTCGGCTGATCCGTCGGCGCTCAGCGCACCCGGGCGCGCAGCGCGGCGCGGTCGATCTTGCCGGTGGCGTTCATCGGCAGCTCGTCCACGAGGTCGACCCGTCTCGGGCACTTGTAGTGCGCGAGGTTGGCGCGGGCGAACGCGATCAACTCGTCGGCATCGATGGGTGCATCGCGCTGGGCCACCACGAGCGCGACCACGGTCTCGCCCCAGCGATCGTCCGGTGCGCCGACGACGGCCGCGTGCGCAACGGCGGGGTGCTCGGCCAGCACCGCCTCGACCTCGGCGGGCGCGATGTTCTCGCCGCCGCTGATGATGAGGTCCTTGAGCCGGTCGACCACGAAGACGAACCCCTGCTCGTCGATCGTGCCGATGTCGCCCGTGCGCAAGTACCCGTCGGAGGTGAACGCCGCCGCGGTGGCCTCGGGATCGTCGAGGTAGCCGCGCATCAGGCTGGGCCCGCCGATCTGGATCTCACCTCGCCGGCCGGAGGGCAACGGTGTACCTGCGTCGAGGTCGGCGATGCGGATGTCGGCCCACGGCACCGCCCGGCCACACGACCGGAGGCGATCGGGCACCGACGGATCGTGCTCGTCCGGTTCGAGCGCCGTCACGAATCCCGCCGCCTCGGTGAGGCCGTACGTGTGGAGGAAGACCGAACCGATCGAGGCCAGCGTCCGCCCGAGGAGGGCGGGCGTGACCGGCGCGGCACCGTAGATCACCCGACGGATGCTCGACAGGTCGTAGGCATCACGGCGTGGATGGTCGACCACGGCCTGCATGAGCGTCGGCACCATCGCCAGGTGGGTGATGCGGTGCTCGCTGATCGTCGCCATCAACCGCTCCGTGTCGGTCGACGGTGGGATCACCCCGACCGACCCGGCGACCAGGTTCGCCAGGGCGAAGCCGCCGCCGGCGATGTGGAACAACGGCAGCATGTAGAGGCCGCGCGACGATGTGTCGAGCTCGAAGGTGGTGACGGCGCCGGCGAGGAAGCAGTCGAGCGCGGCGTGGCTGAGCATGACGCCCTTGGGCCGCCCGGTCGTGCCCGACGTGTAGATCAGCATCGCCGTGTCGGTCTCGCCGACCGGCGAGGGATCGACCTCCGCGGTGGTGGCGGCGAGCAGCTCCTCGAACCCGGTGCCGGCGCCGATGGTGCGGATCCACTGCGGCGACCGGGTCATCGCCGGCTCGAGCGACGCGAGCATCGCCGGATCGACGATCAGCCCGGTGGCGTCGCAGTGGTCGATGATCGCCGCGAGCTCGCGCGGGGCCAGTCGCCAGTTGAGCGTCGTCGGGACGGCACCGATCCGCACGCACGCGAGCACGAACGCGAGCCACGTCGGATCGGTCGGTCCGAGGTAGGCGACGCGCTCACCGCGCCCGATCCCGGCATGGCGCATCGCCGACCCGAGGCGCAGCGCCCGGTCTGCCAGCTCGCGCGACGTGGTCGTGCCACCCGGTCCGGTCACCGCAGGGTGCGAGCCGCGATCGCGGCACCGGTCGAGGAGGTCGACGAGCATCGGCATGCATCTCACCGTAGTCGCCGTAATTGTTGACAGGTGTCTACATCTTTGCTCTGATCGCTGGATGCGCTTCACGCTGTTCGAACCCACCGCTGTCAGCATCCCCGAGCTGGTGCAGGTCGCACGGGCCGCGGAGGAGCTGGGGTTCGACAGCTTCGCGATCAACGACGGGACGTTCCAGATGGAGCACTCCCGCGGGACCTACCCGTACTCGGCCGACCACCGGCGCAACTGGGACCTCAGAACCCCGTTCTACGAGCCGCTGACCGTGCTCCCGGCGATCGGGCTCGTCACCGAGCGCCTCCGGCTGTACACGGGCGTGCTCAAGCTTCCCCTGCGCCACCCGCTGATGCTCGCCAAACAGATCGCCACTGCGGCGATCATGTGCGACGACCGACTGGCGCTCGGGGTCGGCTCGAGCTGGGCCCCCGAGGAGTTCGAGTACGTCGGCGCCGACTGGGAACGGCGGGGGCGGGTGGTCACCGAGTCGATCGAGGTGCTCCGACTCGTGCTCTCCGGCGAGTTCGTCGAGTACCACGGTGAGATCTTCGACTTCGACCGGCTCGTCGCACGCCCGGCGCCGCGCCGCGCGGTCCCGATCCTCATCGGCGGACACCAGCTGCCGAGCCTGCGTCGCGCGGCGCGGCTCGCCGACGGCTGGATCGGCTCGTACTGGGCGTCGCAGGAGGAGCTCCGGGCGAACATCGACACCCTCCGACGGCTGTGCGACGAGTACGGGCGCGATTGGTCGACGTTCGAGATCCACGCCCTCCCTCCCGGCGCGGCGACGCTCGACGACTACCGCCGCCTCGACGAGCTCGGCGTCACCGACGCGCAGGTGATGCCGCACAATGCGGGCGGCGAACTGCTGATGAGCGACGCGATGCGCGAACGGCTCACCGGGCGCCCGATGCGCGCTGCGGAGGACCCGGCATCGCCCTACGACCGTCGACCGCCGGCCGAGAAGCTGGAGTCGATGCAGCGGTTCGCCTCGACCGTGCTGGCCGACTTTAAGTAGACGAGTGACAACATTTCGTCTACGATGCTCCACATGGACTCTCCCGCGATCACCCCGCGCGGGGTGCACCACCTCGCGATCAGCACCTCCGACATCAAGACCCAGATCGAGTTCTTCAACGACGTGCTCGGGCTGGAGCTCGTGGCGCTGTACTGGATGCACGGCGTGGAGGGCGCGTGGCACGGTTTCATGCGCCTCGACGACCACTCGTCGCTGGCGTTCGTCCAGATGGACGCGATCGGCGACATCGAGCCGATCCCCGGGGTCACCCACGCCGGCAACGGCGGGGGGCCGAGCGCCGGGGGCACGATGCAGCACGTCGCCTTCGACGTCGAGGACTACGACGCGCTGTTGGCGATGCGCGACCGGATCCGCTCGCGCGGGGTCAACGTGATGGGCCCGATCCACCACGGCATGTGCGACTCGATCTACTTCGCCGGGCCCGAGGGACTCACGCTGGAGCTGGCGTGCTCGGCCGAGGCGATCGACGGGAGCCACTGGATCGACCCCGAGGTGGTCGGGCTGGCCGGCATCGACGCCGACGAGCTCGCCCGCTACCGGTCGCCGGAGCCGTTCGAGCCCCCTGCCGAGCCGTTGCCGAACCCGGAGATCGATCCGGACAAGCCGCACATGGACTATCCGGCGAAGGTGTACGAGGCCCTGATGGGGATGGACGACGACGTGCTCGCCGACCGGCTCAGCGTGACCGAGCCGCCGGTGCCCTGAGCAACGGCACCACCGGATCCACGACGCCAGCACGAACACAGGACACGATGAGCATCGCCACGACCGCAGGCACACCGCCGCTGACCAGCCACGACGACTACCTGACGGCGGCGCGCCGGCTCGCGCCGCTCCTCGCCGAGGACGCCCGCAGCGCGGAGCTCGCCCGGCAACCCTCCGACCGGGTGATCCAGGCGGCGCGCGACGCCGGCATCTTCGAACTGATGGTGCCGAAGGTGTACGGCGGCGCAGAGCTCGACCTCGACACCTACTTCGAGACCGTCCTGCTGCTCAGCGAGGCCGACGCCTCCGCGGCCTGGATCATCGCGTTCTACATCGAGCACAACTGGATGTTGTGCCAGTTCCCCGAGGAGTTCCAGCGCGAGCTGTACGCGTCGCGCAGTCACATCCTCGCACCGGCGATGCTGTCGCCGGCCGGCACCGCCACGGCCGTCGACGGTGGCTACCGGCTCGACGGACGGTGGCAATGGGGCACGGGCATCGTCCATGCCGACTGGGTCATCGCCGGCGCGATCGAACGCCACGACGAGCGCCCACGGGCGCTGTTCTTCGCCCTCGAGCGCGACCAGGTCGAGGTCGAGGACACGTGGCACATGGACGGCATGTGCGGCACCGGCAGCCACGACGTGATCATCCGCGACGTGTTCGTGCCGGAGCTGCAGCTCGTCGACATCCCGAGCATGATGAGCGCGCAGGGGCCGGGCAGCCAGCTCCACGACGGACCGCTGTTCTCCACCCCGATGGCGCCGATCCTGTCGATGGCCGCCGGCATCCCCGCCCTCGGCCAGGCTCGGTTCGTGATCCGCGAGTACGCCGAGCAGTTGCTCGGCAAGTACGACCAGATGACGCTCGAGAAGATGTCGGAGAACTCCTCGCGCCAGACGCGGCTGGCGTCGGCGGCGATGACGGTCCGCGCTGCGGAGGCACTGATGCGCGGCGTGGTCGGCGAGGTGCTGGCGCAACGCGCCGATGCCGACGAGCAGACGCGACTCGGGTGGACGACGTCGGTGGCCCACGCGGTGGCGATGTGCCAGGAGGCGATCGCCAAGGTGTGCGAAGCGGCCGGTGCCAGCTCGCACTTCCTCAGCAACCCGCTCCAGCGGGCCCGGCGCGACGTCAACACCATCGCCTGCCACACGGTGTTCGATCTCGACCTGCGCTACCGCGCCTACGGCCGGTCACTCGTCGGGCTGAAGAGCGGCAGCACCTGGCACTGAACCGGCCAACTGCTGCGCGGTGACGCCGCCGGCCGCAGCGGCGCGGGCGATGGCATCGTCCCGGATCCGTTGGCGACGCTCCGGATCGAAGGCGGTCGTCGGCTCCACGACCAGGGTCTCACCCAGCTCGTACCCGAGCAGCCCGCCGAAGAGGTCTTCGAGGTATGGCTGTTGGTGGTCGCGCAGCTCCGGCGAGCGACCGTCGTACGCGCTGCTGCGGGTGAGGATGAGCTGACACCGTCTACCGACGCCGAGCACGCTGACGTCTCGTCGGTCGGCGTCTACGGTGAACGACAGGCCGGGTTGGGTGATCACGTCGATCCACGCCTTGACACGGTGCGGCACGTTCCAGTTCCACATCGGGCACGACAGCACCACGAGGTCGCGACCACGGACATCGGCGATGGTCGCCTCGATGCGCTCCCAGATCTCGCGCTGTGCGGGCGTCAACTCATCGCCGTACAGGCGGGCGAACTTGGCGATCGCGGCGTCCCGTCCCACCTCCGGGACGTCGTCGCCCCAGACGTCGACGCGTGCCAGGTCGACGTCGATACCTTGGGCGCGAATCGCATCGAGGTACGCCACTGCACAGGCGGAGGACAGCGAGAGCTCGCCCTTCGGACTGCCCTCGACCCAGAGCGCCGACAAAGAAATAGACATACGTCAACATATGCTATTGTCGCCCGGTGGTCGGAGACGAGTCGCTGCCTCGCCGACGGGGTCGGCCGAAGTCGTCGGAGTCCCCCGTTTCCGAAGACGACATCCTGCGTGCCGCGCTCACGAGTTTCGCCACCCACGGCTACGAGGGCACGTCCGTCCGCGACCTGAACGCCCAGCTCGGCGTCAGTCACAACCTCATCCATCGACGGTTCGGATCGAAGGCCAACCTCTGGAAGGCGACGGCCGACCGCTGGTTCGGTGAGTTCGTGCAACAGCTCGAACCGGTGCTCGACGGCATCATGCCGGGCGAACCGCTCGAGGCGTTCCGCGCCTACATCGTGGCGTTCATCGAGGTGAGTGCGGAACGTCCCGAACTCCTGCGGATGATGGCCGTGGAGGCGGCCATCGAGAGCGAGCGCATCGAGTACGTGTGGGAGCACCACCTCCGCCCGTTCGGCCAGAAGGTCACCACGGTGGTCCGCTCCCTCGACAACGCCGAGCGGTACACCGCGCTCCCCCAGGCGACGATCTTCTTCCTCCTCGCCCACGGCGCCATCGCGGCGCCGTCGCACCTTCCGATCGCGCATCGCGTCGACCACGAGGACCCGCTCGACCCCGCCGTCCTCCGGCGGCACGCGAACGCCATCGCCGACCTGCTGCTCGGCATCGATCCGTCGATCCGGCTCGCCCACCGCCCCGGCACAGCCGGCCGCGACGACCAGGCGCGCCGGTGACGAGCTCGATCGGCGACGACTGTCGCGTCAATGCGCGCGAGCGGCCCGACCGCATCGCCTTCCGCGCCGACGACCTCGAGCTCACGAACCGCGAGCTCGACGGCTACTCGGACACGCTGGCGGCGTGGCTCGCCGACCGCGGCACCGCCACCGGCGACCGCGTCGGGTACCTCGGCCGCAACCACCTGCTCTACCCGATCGTCGCGGTCGCCGCGTCGAAGCTCGGTGCGATCTGCGTCGGGCTGAACTGGCGGCTCAGCGCGTCCGAACTGCAGGCCGTGCTCGGCGACGCCGAGCCCACCGTCGTGTTCTCCGACGATGAGTTCGCCACGACCGCCCGCAGCGCGATCGACGGCCTCGACACGCCGCCGGAGCTCGTTCCCATCGGCCGTGACCCCGGCGACCTGCCCCTCCTCGCAACACCGCGCACCGTCGAGGTCCGCGCGGGCGAACCGGACCTCGTCGCCTCGATCACCTACACCTCCGGCACCACGGGACGTCCGAAGGGCGTGATGACCTCGAACCGGGCACTGCTCGGTCACCTCGACATCGAGATGCCGTGGGCACCGTTCGACGACGAGTCGATCGCCTTCGTGGTCTCGCCGGTCTTCCACGCCGTCGGGTCGGTCTGGACGGCAATGGCGATCCACAATCGCGTGCCGGCGACCCTGGTGCCGGATCCCGATCCGGCGACGGTGCTCGAGGTGATCGAGCGCGACCACATCACCCACGGCGTCGTCGTGCCGGCCCTGCTCCAGGTCCTGCTGGACCACCCGGACCGTGAACAGCGCGACCTCACGAGCCTGCGGGCGCTCGTGTACGGGGCGTCGCCGATCTCCGAACGGCTGCTCGAACGGGCGGCCGAGCTGCTCCCGTGGTGTGGGCTGGCGCAGGGCTACGGGATGACCGAGACGACCGGGCCCGTCACGTTCCTCGCCCCGGACGAGCACATCGTCGGCTCACCGCTCCTCCGGTCGGCCGGTCGGGCTGCCGAGGGGACGGAGGTGCGCGTCGTCGACCTCGACGAGGGGCGGGCGACGAGCGCCGGGGAACCCGGGGAGGTGCAGGTGCGGAGCGAGCACCTGTGCGACGGCTACTGGCGCAACCCCGAAGAGACCGCCGCCCTCTTCACCGTCGACGGATGGCTCCGCACGGGCGACATCGGCGTGTTCGACGACGCCGGCTACCTCACGCTGACCGATCGCGTGAAGGACGTGATCGTCAGTGGTGGCGAGAACGTGTACTCGGGCGAGGTCGAACGTGTCCTCCTGCAGATCGAGGGCATCACCCAGGCGTGCGTGGTGGGCGCCCCGCACCCCAAGTGGGGCGAGACCGTGGTGGCGGTGCTGGTCGCCGGCGACGCGGCACCGGACGTCGACGAGGTGATCGCCCACTGCCGCGAGTCCCTGGCGCACTACAAGTGCCCGACCGCGGTGCACTTCGTCGACGACCTCCCGAAGAACCCGGCGGGCAAGACCCTGCGTCGGCTCGTGCGCGACGACGTGGTCGGTGGTCAGGTCAGATAGCTCTCGATGATCTCGTCGCCGAACTCGTCGCTGGCGCCACTGCGGACGACCTCGCCGTTGACGAGCACGTAGGCCCGATCGGCGACACCGAGCGCCACGCGAGCGTTCTGCTCGGCCAGCAACAGCGACGTGCCGACGCCGGTCACCTGGTGCAGCGCCTCGAGCACGGCGTCGACGACCACCGGCGCCAGGCCCATCGACGGCTCGTCGATCGCCAGCACCACCGGCCGCGCCATCAGGGCGCGAGCGATGGCGACCATCTGCTGCTCGCCGCCGGACAACAACCCGGACTTGGTGTGCAGGCGGCCGCGCAGCGACGGGAAGAGCTCCATCATCGACTCGATGTCGGTCGCCACGTCGGCGCGCGGCCGACGCTGACCACCGAGCTCGAGGTTCTCCTCGACGGTGAGGGGCGCGATCATCGAGCGCCCCTCCGGCGCG
>CAYGLH010000017.1:20724-21466 GCA_964350535.1 uncultured Ilumatobacteraceae bacterium | reverse complement strand
CCACGCCACTGTCGGCGTCGACGACGACGTTGCCGTCGATGAGGGTGGACAGCCCACCGACCACATCGAACGACCTGGACGCCCGCTCGATACGGCTGGCGCAGACGTGGGCCCGTTCGGTGCCGAGCAACCGCACGCCGGAGGTGACGTCGCGGATCGTGCAACCGCGGATCGTGACGTCCTCGGCGTCGATGATCTCGATCGCGGTAGCTACGTCGGCGATCGTGCAGGTGTCGATCTCGTGGCGTTGCCCGCCGACGATCTCGATCGCCGTCGAGCGTCTGTCGCCGGGCGCGATGCGACACCGTGAGATCGTCGTGGCGACGGCGTCGGTGACGCCGATCGACCCCGTACGTGATGCCCGCACGGTGGCCCGATCGCCGCGCACGGCGACGGCCCCGGCGGTGCATCCGAGCACCAGCACGTCGCCGGCGCCGGAGGGAATCGTGACGTCGCCGGCGCGGAGGTGCTCCAGGCGCGCGCCGGCACCGAGCGTGAGATCCGACGCGACGGTCGTGCGGCGATCACCGAGCCCGCGCACGGTCACCCCGGGTGGCACCTCTGCGGGTCCGACGTACCGCCCGGCCCCGAGGTGGACGATGTCGCCGGGCCGGCACCCGGCGAGCAAGGGACCCAGACCCACGGGCTCGACGTCGTCGGCGGCGAACAGCTGGGCGGCCGGCTCACTCGCGCCGACGTCCAGCCGCAGGCGGCGCCTCACGCGCCCAACCGATCGGCCAGC
>CAYGLH010000017.1:10972-20714 GCA_964350535.1 uncultured Ilumatobacteraceae bacterium | reverse complement strand
TCGCCGGCGACCGGCCGCGGACGCCGGCGGAGGAGGTGGCCAGGTGCAGACCGTCGTCGTCCTGGTCGAAGGAGAGGTCGAGGTTCGCCGGGACGTCGGCCGCCGCGTCGGCCGGCCACCCGATCTCTGCGACGCCGGTGACCCGGGCACGACCGGTGGCCAGCCCCGGCACCAGGAGGCACTCCGCCCGCACGATCGCATGGGTCGGCTGCTCGCGTCCGACGACGACGGAGTCCTCGCTCGGCGCCGCCCACGCGGGTGCAGCGGCGAGCACCGGTGCGAACCGATGGATCCACGCGCCGACCCGCTGCAGCAGATCCGTGTCGTGGTCATCCGGGACGCCGTCAGCGTCGAGCGGCACCACGACGCGCAGCCGACCGCCGCCGACCACTGCCTTGACGTAGCGGAGAATCAGGTCTGCGGGCTGCAGGCGTCGCGCCGGGGGATCGGCGCGGTTCGGCCCGAAGCCGGACCCGGTCGCCACGCTCCACACGGGTGACGGGTCGGGCCGGTCGTCGGTCGCCGGCTCGTCCGGACGGGCCTGGCGGCGAGCACCGTCGTCGATCCCGCCGACGTCGACGCGAAGGTCACGCGGAGCCCCGACGAGGACGCCGTGCATCTCGTGTTCGATGCTCGGTGACCAGTCGCCGGCGACGACCTCGATGTCGTACCGTTCGATGAGCTCGGCCAGCAGGTGATGTGGCGACGCGTGCCGAGCGGCGGAGAAACCGACGCCCGGCCGCAACCCCTGCCGGCGAGCAGCGGCGATCATCTCGGCGACGATGTCGCGGGTGGGACCGCGCCGGGCGACCGACCGCGTGTCGTCCGAGTCCCACCAGCACCAGCCGTCGGAGCTGGAGGCGGTGACGAGGACGGTGTCGGCGCCGGCCCGTTCGGCGAGCGACGCGAGTGCGTCGGCTTCGAAGCGGTCGAGCGACAGCAGGTCGACGAAATCGTCGTACTCGGCCACGTGGCCCCACCGGTCGCTGTGGTGCAGCAGCGTCTCGGGAAGCGCGTTCGTCGAGTCGTCGCCGAGCAGATGGAGCCGGTAGTCGGCGGCGTCGAGCCCGACGGGAGCCCACGCGGGGACCGACGCGAGCGAAAGGGAGAACTCGAGTTCGAACCCGGTGCCCGTGTCGGAGCGATCGCTCAACGCCCGGCGCACCGCCTGGCACCGGGTGCCGACGCCTGGCGCCCAGGACCCGTCGGTCCATGGGACGCCCGGAGCAGCACCGCGACACACATCGTGCGGCCATCTTCGCGCGCCGGCGGTCGTGACGAGCGCGGCGCGGGAGCTGATCCGGCGCTGTTACCGGCCTGTTACCGGCCTTCAGTCACACTGACGCCTGATGAACAAGCGGCGGGCGGCACCCCTCTCGATCGTGCTTGCGCTGGTGGCGGGTCTGCTCGTCACGGTCGGCGTGCGCGATCTCACTCGCGACGAGCCGGTGTCGGCAGCACCGGCCACCGCAGGATCGGCGACATCGGACGTGGTGACGGTCACTCCGGCACGCCTGCTCGACTCACGGGAGGGCGAGCCGACGATCGACGGGCGTCAGTCGGGCATCGGTCGGGTGCGTGCTGGTGCCGTCACGGTCATCGAGGTGGCCGGGCGGGGCGGGGTGGCGCCCGATGCTCGCGCCGCGATGCTGAACGTGGTGGGCATCGAGCCCGACGGTGCGGGCTACATCACGGTCTGGCCGTGCGAACCTCGACGCCCCACGGCGTCGACCCTCAACGTCGGACGCGGTCAGGTGCGGGCGAACGGGATCGTCGCACAGCTCGACGCTCGTGGCCGGGTGTGCGTGTACAACCAGCGTGCCACGGATCTCGTCGTCGACGTAATGGGCTACGTGCCGCCGTCGTCGTCGGTCCGCACCCTGACACCCGCCCGGCTGCTCGAGACGCGTCGCGGCCAGCGGACGGTCGATGGCCGCCAGAACGGCATCGGTGCGCCCGGCGCCGGCCAGACCATCGAGCTGCAGCCGCTCGGACGCGGCGGGGTCGACCGCGACGCGTCTGCGGTCCTGCTGAACGTCATCGGGATCGGCCGCGGTGCCGAAGGGTTCGTCACCGTGTGGCCGTGCGGGGAGCGACGTCCGAACGCGTCGACGTTGAACATCGCGAGCGCCGGAGCCGTCGCCAACAACGTCGTGGCCAAGATCGGTCGCAACGGAAAGGTGTGCCTGCGCGGCAACCGGGCGTTCGATCTGGTCGTCGACGTCGTCGGGTGGATCCCGCGCGGCTCGACGTTCGAACCGCTCGTTCCGGCGCGCTTGATGGACACGCGCCCTGGCCACGACACGGTCGACGGGCAGGCTGCGGGGATCGGGGAGCGCGCGGCACGGCAGCGCACCGAGCTGCGGGTCGCCGGACGAGGTGGCGTCGACGCCGACGCCGTCGCGGTCCTCCTGAACATCACCGGGATCAGTCCGCGCTTCGGGGCCCACGTGCGCGTGTGGCCGTGTGGTGTTCGCATGCCCCACGCCTCGGTGTTGAACATCGCGCGCCGCGAACGCGCCGCACCGAACGGCGTGATCGTCAGGGTGGGCGAGGACGGCAAGGTCTGTCTGTACACGAGCCGGCAGATGCATCTCGTGGTCGACGTGGTGGGTGCCGTGGGCCCGCCGGACGCCCCGCCGCCGCCGCCCACGACCAGTACGACGACGTCGCCGCCAACGACATCGACGACCAGCACGACGACGCTGCCGCCCACGACATCGACGACCACTACGACGACGTCGACGACCAGCACGACGATGCCGCCGACCACCACGACATCGACGACCACTACGACGACCAGCACGACGACGATGCCGCCGACCACCACGACATCGACGACCACCACGACGACGATGCCGGTCGGGGATCTGAGCTGGCCCGACGGCGCGACGCTCGTCACCTCCAGTCCTGCGCCGAACGAGCTCGGCGTGCAGTGGCCGGCGGTCGAGGACGCAACCGGTTACGTGGTCGCCGTCGACGGCGTCGAGATCGAGGTGCCCGCGCCGGCGACCTCGACGATCGTCGGCGGCCTGGACCCCGATCAGGAGTACACGGTCGAAGTGACGGCCACCGACGGGAGCGTGGTCAGCGAAACGCTCGACGGGGTCCAGCGCACGATGGCGGTGCCCCAGCCGCGCGTCCTGAACCCGGTCCCGGTCGCCCCCGCAGCCCAGACGTCGACGCACGACGCCGCGGCGTTCCTCTACAGCGGCGCGAACCCGGCACAGGTCGGGATGCAGCCCGGCGCCCTCGACCCGGAACGGACCGGCATCGTGCGCGGTCGGATCCTCGACGCCACCTCCGCTCCGATCTCCGGTGCCACCGTGTCGGTGCTCGAGGAAGGTGAGCTCGGGCACACCGTGACCGGCGCGGACGGACTCTGGGACCTGGCGGTCAACGGGGGAGCGCAGCTCGTCGTCGACGTCACGGCGCCCGGCTATCTGCCGTCCCAACGGACCGTCGATCTCGAGCGCGGCGAGTGGCGCACGATCGACGACATCGTGCTGCTCGAGATGGACGACGAGTCGACCGTGATCGGACTCGACGCCAGCCAGACCGGCGACGGCTTCAGCAGCCATGAGGCCCGGACCGTGACCGACGACGACGGCGCTCGCCGCGCCCGGCTGCTGGTACGCGACGGCACGTCTGCCGACCTCGAGTTCGCCGACGGATCGACGCAGCCCACCGACTCCCTCACGGTGACCATCACCGAGTACACCGAAGGTGACATCGGTCCTGCGGCGATGCCCGGCACGATGCCCGACTACGTCGGCTACACCTACGCCGTCGAGCTGACGGCGGCCGAAGCCGTGGCGACCGGAGCCATCGGGGTCTCGTTCGACCAGCCGGTGATCCTGCTCACCGACAACTTCCTCGGCATCCCCGTGGGCGCAGTCGTTCCCACCGGCACGTACAACCGGCAGGTCGGGGAGTGGCAGAGCCAGGTCAACGGGATCGTGATGCGGATGCTCGGTGTCGATGCTGAGGGTCGTGCCCTGCTAGATGCAACCGGCGACGGCGTCGCCGACAACGACGATCCGGACTTCGCGAGCGTGCTCGACGATGCCGAGCTGCGTGAGCTGGCGGACCACTACGAGGCGGGCGACGAGTTCTGGCGCAGTGAGCTGATGCACTTCAGCCCGCAGGACCTCAACTACGCCTGGGTGGTCACGCCCGAGGTCGACCTTCCGGAGATCCCCGACCTCGTGACCCCCACGGTCGGGACCGCGGACCCGAGCGACACGCCGACGATCCAGAGCGGGTACGGCCTGATCGAGTACGAGAACCAGTCGGTGCGGGAGCGGATCGCGCTCGCCGGGACCGACCAGGACCTCACCTACTCGTCGGCACGGGTACCGGGACGCGGCGCCACCGTGACACTGCCGATCACCGGCAGCTCGGTGCCCGCCGGCGTGATCGGGATCGAAGCGGCAGTGCACATCGCCGGGACCAAGCACGAGCGGACCTTCCCGATCTCGCCGAACCAGTCGTGGACGTTCACCTGGGACGGTCTCGACCGGTACGGCCGGCAGCTGGCCGGCCCGCAGGTCGCCAGCCTCGAGGTGTCCTACCTGTTCCCCGGTCGCTACGAGGTACGCCGCGTCGGCATGCCCAGCTTCGCGGCCCGGTTCGTCAGCTTCAACCGCCCGCCGACGATCCCCGACGACCTCGCCACCGCACGGATCCCGTACCCCGCGACCAGGTGGATCGAGTTCCCGATCTTCGCCTCCGACACGGTGTCCGACATCCACGGACTCGGTGGCTGGGAGCTCGCCGACCTGCACACGTACGACGCGTCGACCGGCACGTTGCTCCGCGGCGACGGCAGTCGCGAGCGTGTCGGCGAGGTGCCCGGTCAATTCGGCGGCGTGCACGCGGTGGCGGGGACCGACCAACCCGATCCGGGCTGCACGGAGTACGGCGACCCGTGTGGCGACGGTGGTCCGGCGGGCGATGCCCAGTTCCTGTGGATCAACGACGTCGCATACGACCTGTCCGGGAACACCCTGGTCCTCGCCGACGGCGGGCGACGCGTCCGACGGATCGACGCATCGACGGGCGTCGTCGAGACGATCGCCGGCGGTGGAGCCTGTCTCACGGCCGCCGATCCCATGTCCTCCGCGCCGTGCCAGGGCGAGCCGGTCGTCGACCCGGTCGGGTGTCAGGACGCCGTCGATCCGTGCGGTGACGATGGTCCCGCCACGAGCGCCCACTTCTCGGCGTTCGCGATCGACGTCGGTCCGGATGACTCGGTGTACCTGCTCGACGCCGGGACCAAGCGCATCAGGCGCATCGCGCCCGACGGCACGATCACCTCGGTCGCCGGTACCGGCCTGGACTGTGCCGCCGCCGACCCGTGTGGCGACGACGGCCCGGCGACGAGCGCTCCGATCGGACGTCCGCAACTTTTTACCGTGGGCTCCGACGGATCGATCTTCTTCGGCTCCGAGAACCGGATCCGGCGGGTGACGCCGGACGGCAACATCTACACGATCTCCAACGGCGGCCACTGCGACCCGCGCTCCGAGCCCGGACCTGAGCACTGTGGTGACGGCGGGGCGGCGATGGACGCCGGCTGGTTCAACATGCGGTCGATGACCACGCTCGACGACGGCAGCCTGCTCGTCGTCGACGAGACCAACCGGGTGATCCGTCGCATCGCGCCGGACGGTCGGATCGAACGGTGGGCCGGCGAGTACTTCGTCCAGCCCGACCCCGGCGCAGGGTACGACGGTGTCGGCTGCACCGACCTCGGCTACTGGGACGGCGGCAACGTCGCCAGCTTCCGCCGGGCGCCTCGTCAGGTCGTGATCCCCGGCGGCGACGATCTCTGGGACGGGCCGTGCGGCGACGGCGAACAA
This sequence comes from uncultured Ilumatobacteraceae bacterium, assembly GCA_964350535.1. GTDB lineage: Bacteria > Actinomycetota > Acidimicrobiia > Acidimicrobiales > Ilumatobacteraceae > CAYGLH01. The sequence goes on along the minus strand of CAYGLH010000017.1, from coordinate 14,850 downwards.
CGCCTCGACACGCCGCTGCCGCCGATGACCCACATCGAGACGGCGACGGACGGGTCGGTCTTCGTCGCCACCGGCGGGCACCTGCCACCGTGCTGGGACGAGAACGACCCGCCGTCGTACCTGTGGAGCGACTACTGCGGCGTCGGCGACTTCAACAACGATGGGCTGTTCGAGGACTTCCGACTGTTGCGGATCGGTCCGGACGGCACGGTGAACCACTATGCGGGGAGCAGCGCGCTCGGGCTGCCGAGCGTCGGGGACTTCGCGACCGAGGTGCCCTTCGACGGCCAGAACGGCTTCGCGCTCGACCGCGCCGATGCGCCGGTGTGGCCGAGCGGCCACTCCGAGCGTCGTCGACTCTGGCGCATCGGGGACACGACGCCGCCGTTGGAGTCGGACGAGCGCTTCGTGCCGGACGGTGAGGTGCTCCACGTCTTCTCCGAGACGGGCCGTCTGCTCAGGACGGAAGGTTTGCGCACCCGGACGGCGCTGCGCACGTTCGGGTACGACCCGCTCGGGCGGATCGCCACCGTCACCGACGCCGATGGGAACGTGACGAGGGTCCAACGCGACCAGGCGGGCACGCCGCTGTCGATCGAGGGACCGTTCGGTGATGTCACCGACCTCTCGGTCGACACACGTGGACGCCTGGACACGGTCACGAATCCGGCCGGCGAGCCGACCACGCTCGGCTATGCCGCGGGTACGGGCCTGCTGACGTCGGTCGAGGGCGCCGTGCCGGGCTCGGAGTACACCTTCGAGTACTCGTTCGACGGCCGCCTGATCGGTGCCACCGACCCGCTCGGCCACGAGACGTCGATCTCCTCCGCGATGTCGAGCGGTGGTCGCACGACGACGGTCGGCGCGCCCTCGGGTGACGTGATGACGATCGAGCACGCGCGGGAACAGGGTGGGACGACCCAAGTGCGGACCGTCACCGGCTTCAACGGGGCGCGGACGGTGACCAGGATCGACGGCACCACGACGACCACCGAAACCCCCGACGGGGTCGTGAGGACACTGCTGTTCGCCCCCGACCCGCAGTACCGGGCGAACCTGCCGTACCCGACGGAGTTGACGACCGACACCGACGGCGACGAGCGGGTCGAGGTGGTCACCCGCATCTACGACCGGAACCCGACGACGGGCGACGAGACCTTCATCGAGCGATACCGGGACGGCTGGGTCGAGACCGAGCTCGTGTGGGACGAGGCAACGAACACCCGTCGCGTCACGAGTGCCGCAGGTCGCGAGACCGTCGAGACGCTCGGGGCGGCCGATCGTGTGGCGCTGCTCGAGCGGGCCGGGCTGGCGTCGGTCTCCTACACGTACGACACCCAGGGACGCCCCACCGCGGTCACCGCCGGCGTCGCGCCCGACGACCGGACCACGACGTTCACGTGGGATGGCGCAGACCTGACCCAGATCGAGGACGCCGCAGGCCGAACGGTGGACTACACCTACGACGACGCCGGTCGCGTCGAGCGCACAGCGCTCGCCGGCGCAACCGTCGACGTGGAGCGCGACGCGAACGGCAACGCCACCGGCTACGTGCTGCCCAACGGCGAGCGGTTCGAGCAGGGGTTCGACCTGCTCGACCGCGTCGACTCGGCGGTCGCACCGGGAAGCGAACCGGCTGCGCAGCGGACCGCGACCTACGACTACGACGTCGACGGCGCGCTGGACGGGCTCGCCCGTGCAGACGGCACCGCGCTCGTCTTCAGCCACGTGGGCCAGCAGTTCGCAGGACGCTCCGGCGACGCCTCGACGACGGCGTTCACCTACGACCCGCAGTCCGGACAGATGCTCACCGCGGCCGCCGACGCGACCGTCACGTTCGACTACCGAGGGCACCTCACGAGCGAGCAGACCACCACGGGCGCGGCCACCGGCTCGGTGCAGTACGAATGGGACCTGCGCGACCGGATGGCGGTGGAGACCGTCGACGGCGACAGCGTCTACTACGAGTACGACGCCGACAACCTGGTCATCGGCGTCGGCGACGAGTGGGTCGACCGCGATGCGGACACCGGCCACGTCACCGAGCGCGGCGTCGGCAGTGCCAGCGTGGCCTACGAGTACGACGAGTTCGGTGCGCTGGCCCGAACCATCGCGATGTATCAGACCGGGAGCGGTCCGGAGGTCCTGTTCGACGAACAGCTCGGCCGGGACGCGCTCGGCCGGGTGACCACGCGGACCGAGACCGTCGACGGGACGACGACGACCTGGACGTACGGGTACGACGCCCGCGGCCGGCTCGCCACCGTCAGCGACGGATCGAAGACCGATGACTACGAGTACGACCAGAACTCGAACCTCGTCGATGCTCCGAACGGTCAGGGTGCGTACGACCGACGTGACCGGATGGAGTCGTTCGGGGCGTCGACCCGTGTCCACGACGCGGCCGGCGACCTCGTGTCGATCGCGACCGGTGGGGACACGACGGGCTTCGACATCGACGCCGCCGGTCTCCTGCGCGGTGTGGACCTCCCGAGTGGCGACGAGGTCCGGTACTCCTACGACGGGCTCGACCGACGGGTCGCGCGCGCGGTCAACGGAACGGTGCAGGCGTCGTGGATCTATCGCGACGGCAACTCTCCTGCCGCCGAGGTCGACGGCACGGGCAACGTGCTGACGCGCTTCGTCTACGGCGTGCACGGCGACACGCCCGACTATCTGGTCGACGATGGCGATCGCCTGCTCGTGGTCTCCGACTTCCGCGGGAGTCCCCGCCTGGTCGTCGATGCCGATACCGGCACCGTGGTCCAGCGCGTCGACTATGACGCCCTCGGGGCGGTCGTCGCCGACACCAACCCCGGTCTGCACCCGTTCGGCTTCCAGGGCGGACTCATCGAACCCTCGACGGGACTCGTACGCTTCGGCGCCCGCGACTACGACCCGTCGACCGGCCGGTTCGTGTCGAGTGACCCGAGCCTCTTCGCCGGCCAGCAGTCGAACCTGTACGTCTTCGGCAACGGCGATCCCGTCAATCGCTCCGACCCGAGTGGCCTCGGCCCGGCGACCCCGCCGGCGCCGCCCTCGAACGGGGTGCGGACACACTCGGTGGGTCTCGACCTCTCCGGCACCGCCGGCATCTTCAACGTCGGCATCAACGTGTCGCTCGCCTACGACACCTCGGGCGACTTCGGCATCCAGGTCACCCCCTCGGCTGGCGGCTCGGTCGGCGCCAGCGTCGAGGCGGCCGGGGCCTACTCGAACACCTCGGGCACGATCAAGAGCGGAGATGGGCCGTCGGTGTCGGTCGGCGGAATCGCCGGCATCGGGCTCGGCGGCGGGACCAGCTCGGTCTTCAACGCCGACGGCTACGCGGGCCAGAAGGTCAGCGTCGGCATCGTCGAGGGAGCCTCCGGCAACGCCGAGAGCGGCTACACGTTCTCGCTGACGGCGAGCGATGTCTCCGGTGCCGCGAGCAGCGCCGCCGACAGCGTCTACTACGCCGGCCTGGGCGTGGCGACGAGCTTCGGGTACACGCCGTGATCGCCCCGCTCCCGCGCCGCGCGCACGATTGATGCCGATCGATCCGGCTCACGTACTGTCACCGCCATGAAGCTCTCGATGATGATCAACTACTCCGGCGACTTCCACGCCGACGTCCAGCGCGTGGTGGAACTGGAGCAGGCGGGCCTGGATGTCGTGTGGGTGCCCGAGGCCTACTCCTTCGACGCCGTGTCGCAGATGGGGTACCTCGCCGCCAAGACGTCCACCATCGAGATCGGGTCGGGCATCCTCAACGTGTTCTCCCGCACGGCGACCTGCATGGCGCAGACGGCGGGTGGCCTCGACTTCGTGTCCGGCGGTCGGTTCATCCTCGGGCTCGGGGCATCCGGTCCGCAGGTGATCGAGGGCTTCCACGGCGT
>CAYGLH010000017.1:5248-10962 GCA_964350535.1 uncultured Ilumatobacteraceae bacterium | reverse complement strand
ATCAATGTGTGCCGGATGACGCTGAAGCGCGAGCGCGTCGTCTACGACGGCCCGACCGTCAAGGTGCCGCTGCCCGAGGGCGAGGGCACCGGGCTCGGCAAGCCCCTCAAGCTGATCAACCACCCGGTGCGTGAGCACGTCCCGATCTTCTGGGCGAGCCTGATGCCGAAGTCGGTCACCGAGACCGCCCGGTACGCCGACGGGTGGCTGCCGATCTTCTTCGACCCGGAGAAGTTCCACACCGTGTGGGGCGACGACCTCAAGTCCGGCACCGCCGAGCGCGACCCCGAGCTCGGTCAGCTGCAGATCTCTGCCGGCGGCATGGTCGCCATCGACGAGAACCTGACCGGCGACGCGCAGAAGAAGATCCTCGACTTCGCCCGCCCCAACGTCGCCCTCTATGTCGGTGGCATGGGCGCTCGCGACAAGAACTTCTACAACTCGATCTGCCAGAAGTACGGCTACGTCGACGAGGCCATCGAGATCCAGGACCTGTACCTCGACGGCAAGAAGGAGGAGGCAGCGGCCGCCGTCCCGGGCGAGATGCTCGAGAAGACCAACCTGGTCGGGCCTCCCGGCTACGTCAAGGAGCGGCTCGCGGCCTACGAAGAGGCGGGCGTCACGCACCTGTCCATCAACGCGGTCGGTAAGGATCCGGTCGCCACGGTGGAGCAGCTCAAGAACCTGATGGGCTGACGCCCGGGGGGTCGCCGGCGGTCGTCAGACCATGCCGCGCAGCCACCACAGGCTGAGTGCCCAGGCGCTCGCCAGCAGCAGGAACGCCGCCATCGCCCAGCGCCAGGTGAGTTCGGTGGTGATCTCGATCTCGTCGCCCAACGTCTCGCCCAGCTGATCCTGGATCGACTCGTAGGCGTCGGCCAGCTGGTCACCAGTGCTCGCCACGAACGACTCGCCGCCCGTGGTGTCCGCGACGAGCTCGAGGTCGGCGGGACGGACCGGGACGGGCACGATGTCGCCACTGACCGGGTCGACGATCACGCCCGCTTCGGTGCCGAAGGCGATCGTGTAGACGGGGATGCCGGCAGCCGCAGCCTCCTCGGCGCCGAGCGCGGTGAGCCGGCCGACGGTCGTCTCGCCGTCGCTGAGCAGCACCATCACGCCCGGCGGCGTGTCGTCCTCCTGGTCAGCGGTCCCGTCGCCGTCATCGGCCTCGTCGACGAGCAGGTCGGTGCCGACCGCCAGCGCGTCGCCGATGGCGGTCGACTCCGCCAGCTCCAGATCGTCGATGGCGGCGTCGACCGCGTCGTGGTCGAGCGTCGGGTCCTGCTCGACGGTGACGATCCCGGAGAACGACACGAGCCCGACCTCGACGTTGTCGCCGACCTCCTCGACGAAGCGGCGGGCGGCCTCCTGGGCGGCGGCGAAGCGGTCCGGGTCGACGTCCTCGGCCATCATTGACAGCGACACGTCGAACAGCATCAGGATCTTGCCCTCCGAGGTGGTCCGCTCGGTCGTGTTGTCGACGGGACGGGCGACCGCCACGACGGCCGTGGCCAGCCCGAGGAGCTGGAGCCCGGCGACCACGTGCCGTCGCCAGCGCGGTCGCGCCGGGGCGACCTTGTCGAGGAGGTCGGTGCGCGTGAAGCGGACGGCTGCGCCGCGTCGCCAGCGCAGCACGACGACGTAGAGGACACCGAGCGCGATGACCACGAGGAGCAGCCAGAGCCGGTTCGGCGCGAGGAGCGAGTCGAACGTCATCGGCGCACCCCCGCCGGACCGCGGTAGGCGCCGCCGCGCACGGCCTGGACGCGCTTGCGCTCGACGTGGCGCACGATCGCGGCCAGCCAGTCCGACTCGGTGGTGAGCTCGATGTGCTCCGCTCCGGAGCGAGCGATCGAGCTGATCCGCCGGGACCGTTCGTCGGCCGCAGCCACCGCGAACCGACGTTGCACGTCGGCGGTCACGCGGACCTCCCGGCGGGCGCCGGTGGCGGGATCGACGAGCTCGACGAGCCCGATCGGGGGCACGTCGTACTCCCGAGGATCGTGCACGGTGATCGCCAGCAGGTCGTGGCGCACGCCGAGGCGCCCCAGGGCGTCCTCCCAACCGTGGCCGCCGAAGTCGGAGATCACCGCCACGAACCCGCGCCGCTGGTCGAGGGCGCCGACCCGGTCGAGGGCGCCGGCGAGGTCCGCCGGCCCGGTGCCCTCGGCGTCGGGCGCTCCCGCCAGCGTCGACAGGATCGCCCGCACCTGGTTCTTGCCGGAGCGTGGTGGCACGACGTGGATGTCGGGGCCCGCCACCAAGACCGCTCCCAGCCGGTTGCGGTGCCGGGCCGTGAGGAACCCCACGCACGCTGCGGCGGCGAGGCCGGTCTGGATCTTCTCGTCGACGACCGTGCCGAAGCGCATCGCCGCGGACGCATCGACGACGATCCACGCGGTGAGGTCGTGGTCGGCGATCTGCTCGCGCACGTGGGTCTCGTTGGTGCGCGCCGGGACGTTCCAGTCGATCCGCCGGACGTCGTCGCCGGGTTGGTACATCCGGGACTCACCGGGCTCCGAGCCGTGCCCGGGCGTCAGCCCACGGTGGTCGCCGTGGAGCACGCCGTCCAGGCGGCGGTCGATCGTCAGCTCGAGCGACCGCAACAGCTCGATGACCGTCTCGGGCGGGGGGCCTTGCGCCCATCCGGTCGAGGCGGTCGGCGCGGACCGGGTCATCGTGCCCCGTCGAGGGCGTTGTCGTTCGGCTTGGGCGACACCCAGGTCGCCGGCACCGTGGCGAGGATGCGCTGAACGACGTGGTCGGGCGTGATGTCGCGGGCCAGCGCGTCGTAGGTCAGCAGCAGGCGGTGGCGGAGCACCTCGGGAGCGACGTCGAAGACGTCCTGTGGTGTGGCGTACGTGCGGCCGCGCATCAGCGCGATCGCCCGGGCACCACGGACGAGGTTGAGCGTGGCCCGCGGGCTGGCGCCGAGTCCGATGATCGTGGCGAGGTCGTCGAGCGCGAAACGGTCCGGGTAGCGGGTGCACTGCACCAGGTCGACCGCGTACTGGGCCACGCTGCGATCGACGAACACCTCGTCGGCGCGCGCCTGCAGGGCTGTCAGCTCCTCCAGGCTGAGCACCTGCGACGGCACCGGCGGGGCGACGCTCATGCGGTCGAGGATCGTCAGCTCCTCCTGGGCCGTCGGGTGGTCGAGGACGATCTTCATCATGAAGCGATCGCGCTGGGCATCGGGGAGCTGGTAGACGCCCTCGGACTCGATCGGGTTCTGCGTGGCGACCACGAAGAACGGCCTCGGCACCGGATGGGTGACGCCGCCGATCGTGACCTGTTGCTCGGCCATCACCTCGAGCAGCGCCGACTGCACCTTGGCCGGCGCCCGGTTGATCTCGTCGGTGAGCAGGAAGTTGACGAACACCGGCCCGAGCTCGACGTCGAACGTCTCGTTGCTGACGCGGTAGATCCGCGTGCCGACGATGTCGGAGGGGAGGAGATCCGGCGTGAACTGGATGCGGGCGAAGGTGCCGCCGACCACGTTGGCGAGCGTCTCAGCGGCGAGCGTCTTGGCGAGGCCGGGCACCGATTCGAGCAGGCAGTGACCGCGCGAGAGCACGCCGACCAGCAGGCGCTCGAGCAGGCGGTCCTGCCCGACGATCACCTTGCGCAGTTCGAAGAACACCCGCTCGAAGATGTCCGCCGCGGCGCGGTCGTCGCTCGGGGCAGGTGGTGCGGGGGAGTCCGCCGGCGGTGCGGGAGGGAGCGGCGCCGGCTGGGCGAGGTCGTCCGAGGTGCTCACGGTGGGGCACGGTAGCCCTCGCCGACGGAGCGCCAGGTCGGGCGGTCACGCCCTCACAACCACTTCTCACCCGACCCCGTGCTCCCCATCCCTTCCCGCCCGACCCTTCCACCCAGCCCTGCTGGGCGGCCGCTGGGTATCCTGGTCCGATGCCGGACGGCGACGACGTGCAGCACCTCGATCCGGACGACATCGACGTCGAGGAGATCGAGGCCGAGGAGCGTGCCGCGTCGCGACGTGCCTCCTCGATCGAGGCAGGGCGACGCAAGGCCGGGGCCGCCGGCGCGGCGATGGCCGGGGCGATGTTGGCGATCTCGGAGATCTACGAGGGGCCGCGCAAGGACGACGACATCGTCGCCGTGTCCGAGCACCCCGGCGAGCCGGGCGACATCGACAAGGACGGCATCGACGTCAAGGTCGGCGACGTCGACGTGTGGGCTCCACCGCCCGCACCCGCCGACCCCGACCAGGGGTAGCACGGCGGTTCGCGGGTCGGATCTGGTGCGTTGCTGCCAGGATCCGTCCCGAAGACCTCAGCGGTCGGCGAAGGCTCCGGGGCGGCTGAGGAAGCTCCGGTGCCACCTGCGCGGGGTGGCGATGACGGCGCGCGGTTCGTCCTCGAACATCCAGCGGGCGAAGTTGCGACGGCCCCACTCACCGCTCGACCCGACCACCTTCAGCGCCCCGCGCGCCCCCCAACGCCGTTGGGGGGGGGCGGGCGGCGGCGTAAACATCCGATGGTCGGCGACGAGCTCGTCGCGCACGTCGTGCTCGTACCGGGTGCGCACGGTGTCGGGGCGGAGCGCGCCGCCAGCGACGATCGCCTCGGCCGCCAGCCGGCCGGTGAGCAACGCCTGACCGATGCCCTCGCCGGTCATCACGTCGGTGGCGGCCGCGGCGTCGCCGACGAACAGCACGCGGTTCGACGACAGCACGGCCTCGTCGATGCGCGCGGGGATCGGCCACGCGGTGTGACGGTCCTCCATGGAGAAGCCGGCGCCGAGTGCCTCGACGATGTGCGGGCGGGTGAGCAGGTCGTCCCACAGTGCGCGCATCGTCTGGATCCGCCGGTCGCCGTCACGCAGCACGCCGAACCCCACGTTCGCCCGGCCACCGGGGAGCGGGAACGACCAGGCGTATCCGGGGATCAGGTCGGGTTCGAACCAGACGAAGAGCTGTGTCGACGCTGGCCCCGTGACGTCGCGCGCGTACTGGCGGAAGCCGTGCCACTCGCCGAGGTACGTCTCGGCGTTGAGCCCGAGCGCCTTGCGCACCGGGCTCCACATGCCGTCGGCGGCGACCGCATAGCGGGCCCGCACCGATCGACCACCGTTGGACACCGTCACCGTGCCGGCCGCGTCGTCGTGCTCGACCGCGCCGACCGCGAGTCCCTCGAGCAGGGTGGCGCCCCGATCGGTCGCAACGCGCACCAGCGCGTCGTCGAACTGGCGGCGCGGTGCCACGGCGGCGAAGCGACCGTCGACCGGCATCGGGAGGTCGATCCGACGTCCCGACGGTGACCGCAGGACCACGTCGTCGACGTCGAACCAGTCGGTGACCGAGCCCGGATCGAAGTCGAGCGCTTCGAGCTCGCGCAACGCCAGGGTGGTGAGCCCGTCGCCGCAGCACTTGTCCCGCGGGAAGGTGGCCTTGTCCACGATGACCACCTCGCGACCCGCGTCGGCGAGGGTGATCGCGGCGGCGCTCCCGGCCGGCCCGCCACCGATGACGACGACATCCGAGTCGATCATGAGTCGACCACGCCGAGACGCTCCGCCTGGGCGAAGCCGTGCGGGTTGGGATCGGGACGCGGCCGCATGGCGTGGACATCTCGACGCCACGTCGGGAGCAACGCGTAGGCGGCGTCGCCCGGACAGGTGGTGTACGTGCAGTCGCGGTGGCCGGAGATGGTCGACGTGGTGATGCGCGAGCCCGCCGGGAACTTGTTGGA
>CAYGLH010000017.1:0-5238 GCA_964350535.1 uncultured Ilumatobacteraceae bacterium | reverse complement strand
TTGGAACCGCGCGAGACGAACGACGTGGCGGCGCCGGGGGAGGTGTCGAGGCCGTACCGGTCGGCGAGGTAGGCGAGCAAGCGGACCAGCGACGTCTGGGCGGCGGCGGTCGGCGGTACCTGCTCGAAGCTGCCGATCAGGCAGGCGAGCTGGGAAAAGCCCTGGTTGCCGCCGGTGGCGTCGGCAACCACCGGACCGTCGAGCGACCCGGCGCGCCCCTCCCACACCGAGCCGTCGTGCCCGATGAGGAAGTTGTAGCAGACGTCGGGCCAGCCCTTCTCGGCGCTCGTGTGGTAGGCGTACGCCACCCTGATCACCTGTCGCGGGTCCTGGCCGTTCGGCGACGCGGTGTGGTGCACGAGCAGGAAACGGACGTCCTCGGCGCCCATCGCCCGCTTCGGCGGCAGGTCAGCGCCCCAGTCGGCGCGCGGGCGGATGTGCAGCCCCGGGGCGACCTCGACCGCACTGACCCGGGCGTCGGGCGCGGCGCTCACCGCGCCGGCGCCGAGCCGGGCGCCGAGTCCCGCCGTCGCGAGACCGGCTGCGGCGCCGACGGCGCGGCCGATGAAGCGCCGTCGCGTCGGCTCGTCGTTGCACACCCCCCGGACTCTACGATCCGAATCCGGAACCCCGCGTTCCACGGATCGAACCGACGACGAGGGCGATGGCGCCCGGAGGGAAGTGCAAGATGGCCGGATTGTGTGAGGGACGGATCGCGATCGTCACCGGAGCGGGACGCGGGATCGGGCGCGAGCATGCGCTCAGCCTCGCTCGGCAGGGGGCGAAGGTCGTGGTCAACGACGCGGGCATCCTGCGCGACCGCGTGCTCGTCAACATGACCGAGGAGGAGTGGGACGCGGTGATCAACGTCCACCTCAAGGGCACGTTCGCCCCCTCGCGTTGGGCCGCTGCGTACTGGCGCGAGCGGGCCAAGGCCGGCGAGCCGGTCAGCGGCCGCATCGTCAACACGACGTCGGTGTCGGGCATCTACGGCAACAGCGGCCAGACCAACTACGGCGCGGCGAAGGCGGGCATCGCCTCGTTCACCAACATCGCCGCCCTCGAGCTGGCGCGCTACGGCGTCACCGTCAATGCGGTGGCGCCCGTCGCCCTGACGCGGATGACCGAGGGCCTCGGGCCGGCGCCGGAGACCGACGAGGAGCGCGAGGCGCGCGCCCCGCACTGGATCGCACCGATCGTCACCTGGCTGTGTTCGGAGGAAGCCGCCGGGGTGACCGGGCGGGTGTTCGAGGCGTCAGGCCAGACCCTCGCCGTCGCCGAGGGCTGGGTGCGTGGCCCGTCGACCGATCCCGTCGACGACCCGACCGAGCTCGGGCCGATCGTCGCCAAGCTGCTGGCCGACGCCCGGCCGAACTCCGGGATGGACGGCACGCCGGGCGGCTGGCCGCAGTCGACCCTCCAGACGTGACGCCCCGCCGTCGTTCGCAACCGCAACAAGGAGACCACCACCATGCCGATCAACCCTGACGCCGTCGGATCGAAGAGCGATCCGGTGGAGACCTCGTGGACGTCGAAGGACGCGCTGCTCTACGCCGTGGGCGTGGGCGCCGGGCACGAGGAGCTCGCCTACACCACCGAGAACACCAAGGACGTCGAGCAGCAGGTGCTGCCGACCTTCCCCGTCGTCGTCGGCTGGGGTCGCGGCTCGGCGATGGGCAAGATCGGGTCGTTCAACCCGGCGCTGCTCGTGCACGGCTCGCAGGCGGTCACCCTGCACCGACCGATCCCGGTCGAGGGCACGGCGACGATCACGGGCGAGGTCACGGGGATCTACGACAAGGGCAAGGCAGCGGTCGTCGAGTCGACCTCCACCGCCACGATCGACGGTGAGCCGCTGTTCACCACCGTCTCCGCGGCGTTCATCCGCGGCGAGGGCGGCTGGGGTGGCGACCGCGGCCCATCCGGGCCGAAGAACGAGCCGCCCGAGCGCGATCCCGATCACTCGGTGACGTACCAGACGTCTCGCGACCAGGCGTTCGTGTACCGGCTGTCCGGCGACCGCAACCCGTTGCACACCGATCCGTCGTTCGCCGCGATGGGGGGCTTCGACACGCCGATCCTGCACGGGCTGTGCACGTACGGGTTCACTGGCCGTGCACTGCTGCACACCCTGTGTGGCAGTGACGCTGCGAAGTTCCAGCACATCGAAGGCCGCTTCGCGTCACCCGTGTTCCCCGGCGAGGCGCTCACCGTGCGGATGTGGGCGACCGGCGACGGCGAGGCCGTGTTCACCACCAGCGCCGGCGAGGGCGACACCGAGCGCGTCGTCATCGACCAGGGCCTCCTCCGCCACAGCTGAACCTGTTACATCGGGGTCTGACACCTTTGTGACAGGTGGGGGACGGCGTCGGCGAGGGGGATGTCCTCGCGGTCGCCGGTGCGGCGATCCTTGACCTCGATCGTGGGGTTGGCCTCGTCGGCGACGCCGCGGCCGACCACCACGATCGTGGGGACGCCGATCAACTCGGCGTCCTTGAAGCGCACCCCCGGCGACACGCCGACGCGGTCGTCGAGCAAAACGGTGATGCCGGCGTCTTCCAGCGCTGCGGCCAGTTGCTCGGCGGCCGGCCGCTGCGGACCGCCCTCCTTGCCGGCGATCACGACGTGGACGTCGGCCGGCGACAGCTCGCGTGGCCAGCACAGTCCGATGTCGTCGCAGGTCGCCTCGACGATCGCCGCCATCACTCGTGAAACGCCGACGCCGTACGAGCCCATCGTCGGGGTCGCCGGGCGGCCGTTCTCGTCCTGCACCGACAGGTCGAGCGCCTCGGCGTACTTGCGGCCGAGCTGGAAGATGTGGCCGATCTCGATGCCCCGGGCGATCTCGACGGCGGACCCGCAGTTCGGGCACACGTCGCCGCCACGGATCTCGGCGACGTCGAGCACGCCGTCGGCGGCGAAGTCGCGGCCGGCGACGAGGTTGACCACGTGGCGTCCGAGCTCGTCGGCGCCCGTGATCCACGCCGTGCCCTCGACCACGCGCGGGTCGAGGAGGTAGCGGATCCCGGAACGCCGGCCGGTGCCGAGGACGCCCGGCCCGATGTAGCCCTTGGCCAGCACGGGGTTGGCAGCGAAGTCCTCGTCGCCGAAGGGCACCGGCTCGGCGGGCTCGACCTGCGCCTGCAGGCGCTTCATGTCGACGTCTCGATCGCCGGGCAGGCCGATCGCCAACGGCTCGACCGTGCCATCGGGATGGCGGAGGTTGACCACGACGTTCTTCAACGTGTCGGCGGCCGTCCACTCCCGGTCGGGGTGGCGGGTCCGGGCGTCGTCATTGACGAACGCCACGAGGGTGTCGATCGTGGGGGTGTCGGGGGTGTCGTGGACGACGGCGGCCGGGACGTCTGCGTGGTCGACCGCGGCGGGCGGGGGCGTGCGCACCGCTTCGACGTTGGCGGCGTACTCGCACGAGGTGCAGCGGATGAACGTGTCCTCACCGACGTCCATCGGCGCGAGGAACTCCTCCGACGCCGAGCCGCCCATCGCCCCGGACATCGCCGACACGATCACGTACGGCAGCCCGAGCCGGTCGAACAACGAGATGTAGGCGGCTCGATGGGCCTCGTAGGAATGCTGCAGCCCGGCGTCGTCGATGTCGAAGCTGTACGAGTCCTTCATCACGAACTCGCGGCCGCGCAGCAGGCCGGCGCGGGGGCGCGCCTCGTCGCGAAACTTCGGGCCGATCTGGTAGATCGACAACGGCAGGTCCTTGTAGCTGCCGTAGAGGTCTTTCACCAGCAGCGCGAACATCTCTTCGTGGGTGGGAGCGAGCAGGAAGTCCGCGCCGCGGCGATCCTGCAGACGGAACAGGTTCGGCCCGTACTCGGTCCAGCGGTTCGAGGCCTCGTAGGGCTCGCGGGGGAGCAGGGACGGGAAGTGGACCTCTTGGAAGCCGGCAGCGTCCATCTCCTCGCGGACGATGTCCTCGAGCTGCCGGAACACCTTCCACCCGAGCGGAAGCCACGAGAAGGCGCCCGGTGCGGCGCGCCGGATGTACCCGGCGCGCACGAGGAGGCGGTGGCTGGCGACCTCGGCATCGGCCGGGTCGTCGCGCAGCGTTCGCAGGAAGAGGGTGGACATCCGCAGCACGGCGCAACCCTAACGAGCGGGCCCTGCGGCCGTGCAGGCCCCAGGCCGGGACGCGGCGAATGCTGCTATCATCGAGTTCCCGTTTGGTTCGGAACCGAAAGGCGTGGGGTTCGCCCCACGCCTTGTTTGTTGAAAGGAGGCAGATCGCGATGAGCGCAGCGACAGAGATCGACCGAGTGCGCGCCCTCGTCGAGCCGATCGCCTCCGACCTCCGACTGGATCTGTACGACGTCGAGCGTCGCGGTGGCACCATCCGGGTCACGCTCGACAGTCCGTCCGACGACAGCGACCCGATCACGCTCGACAACCTCGCGCTGGCCACGCGGCTGATCTCGCGCGAGCTGGACCACGATGACCCCGTCGCCGGCCGCTACACCCTCGAGGTCACCAGCCCCGGGCTCGAGCGCCAGTTGCGCACGCCCGACCACTTCGTCCGCAGCGTGGGCGCCAACGTCACCGTCCGACTGCGCGACGTCGTCAACGACGACCGCCGCATCGAGGGCGTGCTGGCCGCCGCCGACGCGACCACGATCGCGATCGACCTCGCCTCGGGCGAGCGTCGCCAGATCGACTATCCGATGATCGACAAGGCCCGCACCGTCTTCGATTGGGACGAGGCGACGTCGAAGCCACCGACCAGCGCGCGCGAGGCCTACGCGCGGTCGAAGAACGCCGCCAAGCGGACGGGTCCGGGCGACGACACCGCCGACCCGTCGGGCGGCACCTCATCCGACACGAGCGAGGAGAAGCACACGTCGTGAGCAATCTGGACATGACCGAGGCGATCGGGATGCTGGCCCAGGAGAAGGGGCTCAGCGAGGACGCCCTGCTGCAGGTGCTCGTCGACGCCCTCGCCTCCGCCTACAAGCGGCGGCCGGATGCCGCCGACGAGGTGGTCGTCCAGGTCGACCCCGAGACGATGGAGTTCCGCTTCATCGCCTACGACGTCGACGAGGACGGCAACTGGATCAACGAGCGCGACGACACACCGAAGAAGGAGGAGATGGGCCGCATCACAGCCCAGACCTTCCGCCAGGTGATGAGCCAGCGGATCCGCGAGGTCGAGCGCGACCGCAAGTTCGAGGAGTACGCCAACCGCGAGGGCGACATCGTCACCGGCATCATCCA
>CAYGLH010000016.1:22787-22994 GCA_964350535.1 uncultured Ilumatobacteraceae bacterium | reverse complement strand
GACCGACGAACCACCGACCGATCCCGACACGCGAAAAGGGCCGGGGCCCGAAGGCCCCGGCCCTTTGTCGTTGTCAGTTGATCAGATCGAGCCTTCGACCGAACCGGCAACCACGATGGCGCCCGTCTCGTCGAACTCGAGGATCAGGATCGAGGCCTGCGACGGCTCGCCGGCATCGATGAACTCGAGCGGACCAGAGACACCGTT
>CAYGLH010000016.1:19659-22777 GCA_964350535.1 uncultured Ilumatobacteraceae bacterium | reverse complement strand
CTGCAGCGATGGCCTCGCCGTCGTCGCTTCCCGCGACCAGCGCCGCGAGGGCGATGACCACGACCGCGTCATAGGACTCGGCCGAGTACGAGAAGTCGATGAGCTCCGGGTCGACCTCGAGGAGGGCGTCGCGGAACTCGGCCTGCTCGCCGGCGACGTCCACGCCCGGGAGCGTGCCGCGCATGCCGGCGAGGACCGACGGATCGTCGAAGGCCTCGGCGAGGGCGTTGCCCATGTTGCCGTCGGTGCCGTAGACGAGCTTGTCGGCCGGGCCCATGCCCGCCTCGATGAGGCCGCTGAGGATCAGCGAGGTCTCGTCGAAGCCGATGATGACGATGGCGTCAGCGTCGGCGGCGACCGCCTCGGCGACCTCGGCGTCGAAGTTCTCCGCCTGCGGGTCGTAGATGGTCTCCGACAGCACCGTGCCGCCGAGCTCTTCGAACGGACCGCTCGTGTACTCGAGCAGGCCGGTGCCGTAGGCATCGTTGAGCACGAGGAAGGAGGCCGTGGCCGCGCCGTCGGCGATCATCGTGTCGGCCAGCGCCGCACCCTGGACGACGTCGGAGGGAGCCGTACGGAAGTACAGGCCGCCGTCGTCGTAGTCGGTGAACGTCGGGGACGTGTTGGCAGGCGAGAAGTGGATCTTGCCGGCCTGGGTGATCTTGTCGATCACCGTCAGCGACACACCGGAGCTGGCAGCACCGATGAAGGCGTCGACGTCCTCGGCGAGGAGGCGGTCGACCGTGGCGTTGGCCACTTCACCGTTGTCGCCGGAGTCGCCCGGGAGCCACTCGACGTCGGCGCCGTTCACGCCGCCGGCGGCGTTGATGTCGTTCACGGCCAGCTGGACGCCGGCGAACTCGGGCGGGCCGAGGAACGCCAGGTTGCCGGTCTCGGGCAGGATGCCGCCGAGGCGGAGCACGCCCGAGCTGTCACCCGACGCCGTCTCTTCGGCCTCCTCGGCCATCGAGTCAGCGGTCTCTTCGGCCTCTTCGGCCATCGAGTCGGCGGTCTCTTCGGCCTCTTCGGCCATCGAGTCGGCGGTCTCTTCGGCCTCTTCAGCCGCCGAGTCCGCCGTCTCTTCCGCCTCTTCAGCGGGCGCTTCGGTGGTGTCGCTGTCGTCGTCGTCGTCACCGCAGGCTGCGGCCACGAGTGACAAACCGACGAGCAGTGCACCAACGCGCTTCACGCGTGATTTCTGCATGGTGTTGGTTTCTCCCCCTGTCTGGGACGCCGGCGGGGTTGCCGGCGGTTCACTTGGGTTCTCACAACACTAGATCTCGTGAGAGATCGAGGCCAAGCACTACCTTGCGATGTCATGACCGTCCAGACCGACGAAGTGCTGTACGACGTGGCCGATCACGTCGCCACGATCACCCTGAACGCCCCCGATCGGATGAACACGATCTCGGGTCCGATGCTGCAAGCGATCTCCGAGTCGCTGCTGCGTGCCGACCGCGACCCGGAGGTGCGCTGCGTCGTGCTCACGGGTGCCGGCCGGGCGTTCTGCGCCGGGCTCGATCTGCAGGCGCAGATGGGCACGAAGAAGGGCGGCCTCGGCAACCTCGGCGGTGCCGAGTCGTTCCAGGGTGAGATCGACATGCGCGACACCCCGCCGACGGTGCTCCACAACCTCGACACGCCCACCGTGTGTGCGCTCAACGGCGGCGCCGCCGGCTACGGGCTCGACCTGGCGCTCGGCTGCGATGTGCGGATCGCCGCCGACAGCGCCAAGCTCAACCCGGGCTTCGCCAAGCGGGGCATCCTCCCCGAGAGCGGCGGCACGTGGCTGCTGCCCCGGATCGTCGGGTACGCCAAGGCGGCCGAGATCGCCTTCACCGGCACCACGCTGCGCGCCGAGGAAGCGCTCGAGTTGGGCGTCGTCAACCGCGTCGTTCCCGCCGACGAGCTCTCCAAGGCAGCCGCCGCGTTCGCCGGCGAGATCGCCGCCAACGCGCCGCTGGCCGTGCGCGCGATCAAGCGCATGATGCGCGCCGCCGAGACCGAGACCTTCGAGCAGAACGTGCACCACGTGTTCCTGCAGTTGCTGCCGTTGCTGCGGACGGAGGACTTCGGCGAGGGCGTGGCGGCGTTCATGGAGAAGCGCGAGCCGCAGTTCAAGGGCCGCTGAGTCGGGTGATCGACGGGAGGGCGGATCGGTCACTGCCGTTGCTGGAGGCGTTGGCGACGACCCGGTCGATCCGTCGCTACACCACCGATCCGATCCCGGACGACGACCTCGCCGAGATCCTCTGGTATGCCGGGCGCGCTCCGTCCGGGAGCAATCGGCAACCGTTCCGCTTCCTCGTCCTGCGCGACACGGAGCCGGCCCGGGAGGCCAAGCACCTGCTCGGCGAGTCGTTCCGGCGGGGCTGGGCGACCAAGCGCGAGGGCGACGGCTACCGACCGTCGCGGTTCGCCGAGTCGATGCAGCGATTCGTCGACGGCTTCGAGCAGATCCCAGCCGTGATCATCGTGTGTCTCGACCGGTACCGAGCCCCGCACCTCATGGAGGGTGCCTCGGTGTACCCGGCCTGTCAGAACCTGCTGTTGGCGGCGCGTGCGCTCGGGTACGGCGGCGCCCTCACGATGTGGCACCTGGGCGTCGAGTCCGAGCTGCGCGAGATGTTCTCGATCCCCGAGTCCGTCGCCCTCTCGGCCTGCATCACACTCGGCGTGCCGGAGGGCCGGCACGGCCCGCTCAAGCGCAAGCCACTCGCCGACGTCGTCTACGAGGACGCGTGGGGCGACTCGCCGACCTGGCTGCCACCCGACGACCCGCCACGTCCCTGAGCGAACCTCCGCCATGCCGGAGGTTCGCTCATCGGTGGCGGGTGGCGCAGTGCGGTGTGGTGGTGCGATGAGTGAGGTTCCGCCATGCCGGAGGTTCGCTCATCGGTGGCGGGTGGCGCCGTGCGGGGACGGCGGGCGCGTCGGCGTCCGTAGAGTCGGGGTGTGACGCGTCGCACCCCCGATCCCTTCGGAGCGCTGGGCCTGCGCGACGACGCGAGCGCCGAGGAGGTACGCACGGCGCGCCGACGGCTCGCCAAGCAACACCACCCGGACCGCGGCGGCGATCCGGCCGAGATGCGGCGGCTGAACGAGCTGGCGGCGAACG
>CAYGLH010000016.1:5790-19649 GCA_964350535.1 uncultured Ilumatobacteraceae bacterium | reverse complement strand
CTGCGCCTCATCGACGAGCGTCCGAGTCCGGCAGCGACGGCCGAGACACCCCCGCCGACGCCCCCCGAGCCCTCCGCGACGGACCCCACGCCAGGAACGACGGGGGAGTGGCAGTGGAGCCGGACGACTCGCGACGTCCCCTCCTTCACGGTCGAGGCACTCCCCGTCGAGGCGTTCGAGGCGCTGCTCGTGGTCGCGCCGGCGCTCGGCGAGGTGCTCGACGACGACCCGCCGTACCGGCTCGATGCGTTCATCGGTGCGCCGTTCGAGTGCTGGTGTCGCCTCGACGTGGTCCCCGACGCCGGGAGCTCCACGGTCAGCCTCACGATCGGTTCGATCGACGGCGCTCCGGTCCCACCGGTCGAGACCGTGCGCGACCTCTGGATCCGCGAGCTCAACGCCCTCGACTGGTAGCCGACCGTTCTCCACCCCGAAGGTCGCGGTTCGTGGTGCAGACGGCGGGGCTGTCCGGTCAGGGACGGGGGGCGGCCGCCTTGGTGAGGCGGTCGCGGATGGCGTGGCCGAGGCCTTCGGCCGGAGGAAGCACCGCGATCACGCAGCTGGCGCCTCGCTCATCGGCCGTGCGCAGTCGGGCGTAGAGCTCGCGGGCGTAGCGGGCGACGTCGTCGGTGAGGTCGAGGACCACTGCGCCGGGTGTCCCCGCGGCGAGGGCGGCGGCGTCGTCGGCGCTGTCCACCAAGCGGACCGGGGCATCCGGGGCGTAGTGCGAGGCGAGCATCCCGCTCGCCCGGGAGGGGCCGCTGGCGGACGCCACCCGACCCTCGAGGAGCTCGGCCACCTGTTCGGACGGCACCCCACCGGCGCGGAGCACCTGCGGGGGGTCGCTGACGCAGTCGACGATCGTGCTCTCGACACCGACGGGCGACGCGCCCCCGTCGAGGATCACGTCGCGGGTCGGATCGAGACGGTCGCCGAGGTCCGCCAGGACGTGTGCCGCGGTGGTCGGGCTCGTCGAGCCGAACGGGTTGGCCGACGGGGCTGCGAGCGGCCCCGTCGCGTGCAACAGGGCGCGAGCCATCGGATGAGCAGGCACGCGCAGCCCCACCGTGTCGCGCCCGCCGGTGACGGTGTCGCTGACCAGCGCGGAGCGCGGCACGATCACCGTCAGCGGGCCGGGCCACGCGGTCGCCGCGAGCAGTCGAGCAGCCGCGCCCGGCGCCGCCGACCAGCGGTCGAGGTCGTCGGGGTCGGGCAGGTGCACGATCAGCGGATGGCCGGCCGGTCGGCCCTTGACGGCGAAGATCCGGCCGACGGCCGCGTCGTCGCGGGCGGCGGCGGCCAGCCCGTAGACGGTCTCGGTGGGCATGGCGACGAGGCCGCCTCGACGGATCGTCGCTGCCGCTCGGTCGATGTCGGTGGTGACGAGGTTCGACATCGCAGAGGACCGGACGGCCTCAGATCGCGTCGACGAACTCGAGCGCCGCGTCGAAGAACCCGAACGACTCGGGCGTGGCGAAGTGGTCGACGTTGCGCAGCGTGACGCTCCGGCCGTCGGGGAACGATGCCGTCAGCTCGTCGGCCGGATGTACGAAGTCCTGGTCGCCGACGACCACGAGAACGGGGCAGGTCACCTTGGCGAGGTCGTCGACCGTGAGCGCCTCGCCACGCTGGCGCATCACGGCGCCCAGCGCGGCCATGTCGTTGCCCGGCTCCTGCGCGTAGTTGACGAAGTGGCGGACCTCCTGCGGCAGCTCGTCGAGCGCGCCGCCGCCGAGCACGTGATCGATGCCGGCGACGATCGCCTCGGCCCCGCTGCGATCGCGGTCGAACACGTTCTGGCCGATCCCCGCCAGGACCAACCTGGAGAAGCGGTCGGGCTGCTCCACGGCGAGCCGCAGCAACGTGAGCGCGCCCATCGAGAAGCCGATCGCGTCGACCGGTTCGTCGGGAAACGATTCGATGATCCGTCCGGTGAGGTCGGCGTACGCCGCGGGCTCGTGCGGCTTCGGGGCGGTGCCGTGGCCGAGGAGATCGACCCCGATCACCGACTTGCCGCCGTCCTCCAAGAGTGCGGTGAACCCGCTGCGCTGCCAGGTCGCCTCGAAGGATCCGCCCCAACCGTGAACCAGCACCACAGAACTCATGACGGCGCAACGTTAGGACCTGCGGCCAGGGCAGTAGCATCTGGAGCCGCCCGAACGAAGGTCTCCCATGCGACTCCTGCACGACAACCCCGGCTTCGACCTCACCTACTCCGACGTGTTCATGGTGCCGAGCCTGTCCGACGTCCCCTCGCGGATGGATGTCGACCTGAGCACGCCCGACGGCATCGGCACCACCATCCCGCTCGTCGTGTCGAACATGACGGCGGTCGCCGGACGGCGGATGGCCGAGACCGTCGCTCGCCGTGGCGGCATCGCCATCCTCCCGCAGGACATCCCGGTCGAGGTCGTGGGCCGCGTGATCGACGACGTCAAGGGCTCGCACCCGGTGTACGAGACGCCGATCACCCTCGCCCCCGACGCCACGATCGGCGAGGCGCTGTCGCTGATCCACAAGCGGGCGCACAACGTGGTCGTCGTCGTCGACGACGGCGAGCCCATCGGTGTCTTCACCGAGCGCGATGCCGAGGGGTTCGACCGCTTCAGCCAGCTCGGCAACGTGATGAGCCGCGACGTCAAGTCGCTGCCACCCGACCTGCCGCTGCAGACGGTGTTCGACGACCTCGGCGACCGCCGACTGCACGTGGCACCCGTGGTCGACGAGGCCGGGCAGCTCATCGGTCTGATGACCCGTCGCGGTGCGCTGCGGTCGGCGATCTACACGCCGGCGCTCGACGCCGATGGTCGGCTGATGGTCGGCGCGGCGGTGGGCATCAACGGCGATCCGGCGGTCAGGGCCAAGGAACTGGTGGCACACGGCGCCGACGTGCTCGTGATCGACACGGCCCACGGGCACCAGACGCGCACGCTCGAGGCGATCGAGTCGGTGCGACGGGACCTGCCCGACGCCGTCATCGTCGCGGGCAACGTCGTCACGGTCGACGGCACACGGCAGCTGGTGGAGGCGGGGGCCGACATCGTCAAGGTCGGCGTCGGTCCCGGCGCGATGTGCACCACGAGGATGATGACCGGTGTCGGACGGCCGCAGTTCTCGGCGGTCGTCGAGTGCGCAGACGAGGCCCGCCGGATGGGTAAGCACATCTGGGCCGATGGTGGCGTGCGCTTCCCGCGCGATGTCGCGCTGGCGCTCGCCGGTGGTGCCGCCAACGTGATGTTCGGGTCGTGGCTGGCGGGGACCTACGAATCGGCGGCCGACACGCTCCGCGATCCCGACGGCCGCCTCTACAAGGAGAGCTTCGGCATGGCATCGAACCGCGCGGTGAAGAACCGCACGCGCTCCGAGTCCGGCTTCGAGCGAGCCCGCAAGGAGCTCTTCGAAGAGGGCATCAGCACCTCCCGGATGTACCTCGATCCCGAACGGCCGAGCGTCGAGGACATCATCGATCAGATCGTCGCCGGGTTGCGGTCAGCGTGCACCTATGCCGGCGCGCGCGACGTCGTCGAGTTCCACGAGCGTGCCGTCGTCGGGGTGCAGAGCACCGCCGGCTACGACGAGGGGCGACCCCAGGGCATGTCGTGGTAGCCGGTCGCGACACGACCGACTGCCTCGTCGTCGCCATCGACGGGCCTGCCGGCGCGGGCAAGAGCACGGTCGGTCGCGAGGTCGCCAGGCGACTCGGACTGGAGTACCTCGACACCGGTGCGATGTACCGGGCGGTCACGTTCGCGGTGCTCCGCCGCGGACTCGACCCACACGACGTGGAGGCCGTCGCAGCGATCGTGGGCGACGTGACGATGACCGTCGACGACCGGGGCGTGGTGGTCGACGGCGTCGACGCGTCGGTCGAGATCCGCGGGCGCGAGGTCACCGCCGCAGTCAGCGCCGTCGCCGCCAACAGCGCGGTGCGGTCCGACCTGGTGGCGCGGCAACGGCACTGGGCCGCGGAGCATCACGGCGGCGTCATCGAGGGGCGCGACATCGGATCGGTGGTGTTCCCCGACGCCGCGCTGAAGCTCTATGTCACCGCCTCGCCCCGGGTGCGCGCCGAGCGTCGTGTGGCAGAGATCGGCGGCGACGTCGACGAGGTCGAGGCATCCATCATCGAGCGCGACCGCAAGGACTCCAGCCGGTCGGACAGCCCACTCACCGAGGCCGACGGGTCGACCGTCGTCGACACCACCGATTCGACGATCGACGAGGTCGTCGAGGAGATCCTGGCCAAGCTGACATGAGCACCGACACCGACGACCCGACCCGCAACACCACGTTCGCCGACGACTCCTGGTCGGCCAAGGTGCTCTACACCGTCTTCCGGTCGATCGTCTGCTGGACGGTGCAACTGTGGACCCGGATGCGGATCCACGGGCGCGAGCATCTTCCGTCGACCGGCGCCTACGTGCTCGCTCCGGTCCACCGCAGCTACATCGACACACCGATCACCGCGTGCGTCACCCGCCGCCGGGTGCGGTTCATGGGCAAGGACTCGGTGTGGAAGTACCGGCCCGTCGGTCGCCTCCTGTCGGCGCTCGGCGCGTTCCCCGTGCACCGTGGTACCGCTGACCGCGAGGCGCTCACCAGGTCCATCGCCGTGCTCGAGGGCGGCGAACCGCTCGTGCTGTTCCCCGAGGGCGAACGCAAGGACGGACCCGTCGTGCAGCCGCTCTTCGACGGCGCCGCGTATGTGGCTGCGAAGGCGGGCGTCCCGATCATCCCCGTCGGCATCGGCGGCTCCGCCCGCGTGATGCCGCGTGGCGCCAAGTTCATGTACCCGCGCAAGGTCCATGTCGTGATCGGCGAGCCGATCGTCGGGCAGCGCAACGAGAAGGGTCGGGTGCCGCGCGCCGAGGTCACCGCGATGAGCGAGCGACTGCACACCGAGCTGCAGCGGCTGTTCGACGAGGCACAGGCACTCGTCGGCTGACGCCGATCCGGGTGCTGGGCTCGCAGCGTCAGGAGAGGAACGCCGTGAGCGCCGCGGCCAGCGACGCCGGATCCTCGCTGCCGCACACCTCGCGCGCCGAGTGCATCGACAACTGGGGGACCCCGACGTCGGCGGTGGCGATGCCCAGCCTGGTCGCCGTGAGCGGCCCGATCGTCGAGCCGCACGGCATGTTGTTGCGGGACACGAACACCTGCCACGGCACCCCCGCCGCCTCACACGCCCGCTGGAACGCGGCGGCGGTGGACGCCGAGGTGGCGTAACGCTGGTTGGCGTTGACCTTCAGCGCCGGCCCTGCGTTGAGCACCGGCCGGTGGCCCGGCTCGTGGCGTTCGGGGTAGTTCGGGTGCACGGCGTGGGCGTTGTCGGCCGAGATGCACGCCGACCCGGCGAGGGCGCGGTGATGGTCCTCCGGCGAGCCGCCGCGTGCGGCCGTGAGGCGTGACAGCACGGACTCGAGGAACGGCCCGCCGGCGCCCGCGGCGCTCCCCGAGCCGACCTCCTCGTGATCGTTGAGCACGATCAATGCCACCGCATCGTCCGGCCGGGCATCGCGCAGCGCGGTCGTGGCGGCCCAACAGGACACGAGGTTGTCGAGCCGCCCCGATGCGAGCATCGACTGGTCGGCCCCGATGACGGCGGCGCCCTGCACGTCGTACAGGCACAGCTCCCACCAGGCAGCGGGGGCGTCCAGCCCGGCCTGCTCGCCGATCCAACGGGCGAACTCACCCGCCTCCGAGGTGCCGAGGCCCCACACGGGGGCGAGGTGTCGCTGCGGGTCGAGCGTCAACCCGTTCTGGTTCACCTCACGGTCCAGGTGGACGGCGAGCTGCGGGACCCGGGCCACGGGTTCGGCCACGTTCACCAGGTGCTCGGTGCCGTCCTCGGCGACGACCACGCCGGCGATCCCGAGGTCGCGGTCGAGCCACGAGTTGTTGAGGATGCCGCCGTAGACCTCCACCCCGAGCTGCCGCCAGCCGACGGCGGCGGTGTCGGGCCGCGGCTTGACGCGGAGGCACGGCGAGTCGGTGTGGGCGCCGGCGAGCCGATACGGCGCGGTGGGTGCGGCGGCGGCACCGCTCCAGGCGATCACGGCGCCATCGCGCACGACCGCGCCCGTGTCGGGGACCTCGTCCCACGCCCGCCGCTCGTCGAGCAGCTCGAAGCCGGGCAGCCGGTCGAGCGTGGCGCGCACCGCGTGGCGTGGCGAGGGGGAGGTGTCGAGGAAGTCGATCAGGTCGTCGAGCGCGTCGGTCGGCAGGGCCATGGGCTCAGCATGCCAGGCGTCGCTCCGGGGCGCATGGAGCGTCGTTCGATGAACCCTGTGTGTCAAAGCTCAGGGGAGCTCCCATCGGAGGGGCGGGTGTGGTGAGATGGACCCGTGTCCGTCCCCCGTGCACCCATTCCCGAATCCGGCGGAGCTCGCCGATGACGCGCCGTACCAAGATCGTCGCGACGCTCGGTCCGGCCTCCGATGCCCCTGAGCGCGTCCGCGAGCTGATCCGTGCCGGCGTCGACGTGTTCCGCCTCAATCTGAGCCACGGGACCGTGGACGAGCACCTGGAGCGGCTGGAGCGCGTGCGCGCCGCAGCCGACGACGTCGGTCGCTACGTGGGGGTCCTGGCCGACCTCCCCGGCCCGAAGATCCGTGCCGGGGAGGCGCCCCCGGACGGCATCAGGCTCGTCCCCGGCGAGGAGGTCTGCCTCTGTCCCGGCGACGGGCCGAGCAGCGACGGTGCGATCGTCGTCCCGTACGAGACGTTGCTCGACGATCTGCAACCGGGCTCCCGGGTGCAGCTCGGCGACGGCGCGATCACCTTGGACGTCACCGAGGTGGGCGAGCGGATGGTGACCGCCCGCATCGAGACGGGCGGGATGCTGCGCGGCCGACCCGGTGTGCACATCCCCTCCGAGCGGCTTCGCCTGCGGACGCCGACCGAGCGCGATCTGGAGCTCGCCGACGAGATGTCCCGCGCCGGAGCCGACTTCCTGGCGGTGTCGTTCGTCCGTCGCCCCGAGGACATCGAGGTGGTCCGCAGGCACATCGGTGGTCGGACGCGACTCGTCGCGAAGATCGAGACCAGCGCAGCGATCACCTGTCTCGCCGACATCGTCGGTGCCTCCGACGCGGGGACGGTCGCCCGCGGCGACGTCGGCATCGACTGCCCGATCGAGGACGTCCCGCACATGCAGAAGGACATCGTCCGGCACTGCGTCGAGATGGGCAAGCCGGTCATCACCGCGACCCAGATGCTCGAGTCGATGATCAAGGCGCCCAGCCCGACCCGCGCCGAGGTGAGCGACATCGCCAACTCGGTCTTCGACGGGACCGATGCGATGATGCTCTCCGGCGAGACGGCGATCGGCGACCATCCGGTCGAGGTCGTGCGCACCATGGGCTCGGTCGCCCAGCGCGCCGAGACCGAGGCCGGCTACGGGCAGTGGGCGCGGCGGATGGGGCGGCTGCACTCCGACCACGAGTGGTTCGAGTCGCAGAACACCGAACGCGTGACCGCCGCGATCACCCACGCCGCCTCCCGTGCCGAGACCGACCTCCACGTCGACGCCATCCTGTGCTGCTCCCGCAGCGGGCTGACCGCCCGGGCGATGGCCCGGTTCCGGCCCGAGACGAAGCTGCTCGGACTCTCGCCCGATCCCGAGACGCTGCGCACGATGGCGCTGATCTGGGGTGTCGAGCCGTTGCAGGTCGACTCGTTCGGCTCGTCGGAGGAGATGGTCCACATGGCGGTCGATGCCGCCAAGGCCGCCGGCAAGATCTCACCGGGCGACCTGGTGCTCGTGCTCGCCGGGATCCCCGACATGGGCGAGCAGATCCAGCGCGGCGTGTGGGGCACCGACATGCTGCGCATCGTCTCCGTCGACTGACCGCCACGCCCGCGCGTCCTGCAGCGGACTCTCGGTCCGCCCGATCGCGGCGGTCGCGATCCAGCGGACCGAGGGCCCTCTGCGTTCCGCTTCGGCTCGGGAGCGGCCCACTGTGGGTCGTGAAGCCGACCGAGCACGAACGCTGGGCGTCCGATCATCACGGGCTCCTGAGCCAGTCGGCGTGCGCCATCTCTCCTGTGCGGTGGCATCGCGCCGTGCGGGCCGGGATCATCGAGCCGCTCCATCCTGGACTGGCGCGCATCCCGGGGACCGGCCGGCAGCGTGAGCAAGCGATCCTCGCGGCGGGGCGAGCATCCCATCCCGGCGGGCTGAACGCTCTCGGTCCGCTCGATCGCGAGGGCCGACATCGAACGGACCGAGAGGATGAGGGCGAGGGTGGGTCAGCTGCCGGCGGGGGCGTTGCGACGGCTGAGCAGGAGGCAGGTGCCGGCGATGGTGGCGGCGCCGAACGAGAGGGCGCCCGTGCCGGCGAAGCCGTGGGCGCTGTACAGCCACCCGCTGAGGAGCGTGCCCGAGCCGCGGGCGACGGTGCCGATCGCGTTGCCGACGGCCAGCGTCCGGCCCCGGGCGTGGGGTGCCGCCTCACTGATCAGTGAGAACGAGGTGACGATGGCGAACTCGAAGCCGAGCAGGAGGACGAACAGGCCGGCCACACCGAGCACCAGCCGCCCGTCGGCGGCGAGCATCGCGGCGAGCCCGACGACCAGCACGCACAGGCCGCTCAGCGTGCTGCGCAGCTTGCCGATGCGGTCGGCCACGGTTGCGGTGCCGGTGCTCCCGAGCAGTTCGAACGCGCCGATGCCCATCGCCGCTGCGCCGAGGCCACCCGTCGACAGGCCGAACTCGTCCTCCAACCACACGCCCGAGATGACGAACACGGAGAGGCCACTCATCGCCAGGAACGCCGAGCCGAACATCAGGAGCCAGGCCCGCCGCGGCAGTGCGTCGACCGCGGTCGACGCGCCCTCGACCTCGTCATCGGGTCGGCCGAGATCGTCGGCGAACGTCGCCGCCAGCTCGGGCGGTGACTCGGCCGGGATGGTCAGGGCGACGACGATCGCGGCTCCCGCGGCAGCGACGGCGACCGCCACGAACGGTGCGCGCCATCCGAAGGCGTTGATCAGCACGGCCACCAATGGCGCACCGATCAGGAGCGCCAGCGCCCACGACGTCTCGAACAACCCGATCGAGCGCGCCCGCCACCGGTAGTCGACACGGTGGCTGATCCACGCGTGCCCGGCCACGGTGAAGTTGGCGACCCCGATGATGAGCAGGATGAACGCGACGGCGAACAGCGCCAGCGAGCCGCTCAGCGACAGCAGGGCCGAGGCGCTGATCGCGCACAGGCCGGCGACCATCACCGTTCGTTCCCGCCGGCGGTCGAGGTGCCTGCCGACGGCGATCGTCGTGAGGCCGGCGGTCTCGCCGATCCCGAGGATCGTGGTCAGCTGGGTGGTCGTCGCACCGAACGCCCGCTCGAGCGTCGGCAGGAACGGGGGGATCCACCGCAGGGCGGTGTTCGCCACCGCCTTCGCCGCCGTGAGCCTGACCAGCAGCGATGGGGCGATGCGATGGGGCGCGCTCATCCGGCGCCCGCGTCGTCGGTGCGCGGGTCGCCGATGGTGATGGTCGCGCCGAAGAACGTGCAGTCGGTGTCGACGAGCGTCGGGTCGCCGTCGGCGAGCGTGACCCCGGTGCGCACCTTGTCGGCGCACTCGATCAGCGCCTCCCGCTGGCTCCAGACGGCGAACGCCAAGGCGGCGGCGATGCCGGCGAACAACAACTTGCGGGCCAGCGTTTGGAGGAACCACAACGACGCGATCCCGGCGATGACGAGCGCCGTGGCGCCGACGAGGGCGATCGTCTTGGCGTCGTCGAAGTCGATCGCGAGCACGGCGTCACGTTACGTGCACCCCGCCGATCGCGGGTGGACGCTCGGACGGCCGGAGCTCTCCGGATCTGCGCGCCCGTCCGGACGGGCACGTTCCTCACGAGAACGAGCGGGGGCGCGGACCGGTACCCTCGCCCGGGTGAGCGATCAGCCGATCCAGTTCTCCGCAGGCATCCCCACCACCGTCCTGCCGGCGGCGCCGGCCGACGAGCGTGCGGGGCTCGCCGCCGCGCTCGAACGGCCCGAGGCCGAACGACGGGCCGCGGTGGCCGAGGTCGTCGCCGCCGCGCCGCGATTCCTCGAGGGCTGGGCCACGCTCGGCGACCTCGGTCGCGACCCGATCGAGCGCTACGCCGCCTACCGGGTGGGCTATCACCGGGGTCTGGATGCGCTGCGCGCCAACGGGTGGCGGGGGAGCGGCTACGTGCGCTGGAGCGAGCCGACCAACCAGGGCTTCCTGCGTTCGCTGCGCGGACTCGGCGAGATCGCCGCGCTGATCGGTGAGGACGACGAGGCCGAGCGGTGTCGAACCTTCCTGCTGCAGCTCGACCCGTCCGGCATCCCGGACGTCGACTGACGGCGGGCGTCCGGCCATGACAGCCCGGCCGAGGATCGCCGGGGCGGTGCTCGCCGGCGGGCAGAGCCGGCGCATGGGCCGCGACAAGGCCCTCGTCGAGGTCGGCGGCCGAGCGATGGCGGATCTGGTCGTCGCCGCCGTGGCGAACGCCGGGATCGAGCCGGTGATCGTCGTCGGTGGCCCCCGGGAGGGGCGGCCGGCGGTCGACGCCCCGCAGGTGGAGGACCGCTACCCGGGAGACGGTCCGCTCGGTGGGGTGCTCACGGCGCTCGAGCACTTCACGGCGTCGGTCGCAGTCCCTCCGGCCGGCATCGCGGTGGTCGCCTGCGACCTCCCGCTCCTCGACGCCTCGGTGCTCGACCCGCTCATCGACGCCTTCTGCCGTTCGCTCACCGGCGACGGCGGCCGTCGATGCGACGTCGTCGTCGCCCGCGCCGGACGGGTCCATCCGGCCTGCGCGGTGTGGTCGCCGACGGCAGTGCCCCGGATCCAGGCGGCGTTCGACGGCGGCGAGCGCTCGCTCCACCGGGCGATCGCGGTGCTCGACGCCGTCATTGTCGACGTGCCGGCCGCACCGCTGCACAACGTCAACTCTCCCGACGACGTCCCTCGGTAGTCTGAGCCACATGGCCCTCACGGAGATCGATGTACGCGACCTCGCTGCCCTCGGCACGGCGGCGGTGATCGTCGACGTGCGCGAGCCCGACGAGTGGGTCGACGGCCACATCGGCCACGCCGCCCACGTCCCGCTCGCCACCGTGCCCGACAACCTCGAGGCCTTCAGCGGTTCGCCGACCTACGTGGTCTGCAAGGCGGGTGGGCGCAGTGCAGCGGCGTGCGAGTTCGCCGCCGCGCAGGGCCGCGAGGTGGTCAACGTGACCGGCGGCATGCTCGCGTGGGGCGACGCCGGATTCGACGTGGTCACCGGTGGCTGATCAACGGGGTCGTCGCCCCGACACCATCGACTTCCGCTGGATCGACCGCCAGGAACAGCTCGACGCCGTCGTCGACACGCTGACCGGGGTGGAGCGCTACGCGCTCGATACCGAGTTCCATCGCGAGAAGACGTACTTCCCGAAGCTGGCGCTGGTGCAGATCGCGTGGGAGGGCCCGGATGGTCAGGAGCTCGTGCTGATCGACCCGCTCGCCCTCGACGTGACCGTGCTCGGCCAGGTCTTCGCCGGCGACGCGCTGTGCGTCGTGCACGCCGCGCAGCAGGACCTCGACGTGCTCACGCACGCCGTCGGCGCGATCCCGCGGCGGCTGTTCGACACGCAGCTGGCGGCGGGGTTCGCCGGCTACAGCACGCCGTCGCTGTCCACCCTGCTGCAGGGCGTGGTCGGGATCACCCCGGCCAAGGGCGACCGCCTCACCGACTGGCTCCGGCGACCGCTCACCGACAGCCAGCAGCAGTACGCCGCGGTCGACGTCGAGTACCTGCTCGAGGTGCACGACAAGCTGCTGGCCGACCTCGAGATGTCCGGACGGGTGGCCTGGGCCGAGGACGCCTGCGAGGAACTGCGCACCCGACCGGTGTCGGGCGCGGCGCCCGACGACGCGTGGACCAAGCTGAAGGACACCCGCTCACTGCGACCGCGAGCGCGAGCGATCGCGCGGTCCGTGGCCGCCTGGCGTGAGCGGCGGGCCATGGCGAGCGACACCCCGGTGCGCCAGGTGCTGCCCGACCTGGCGATCCTGGGCATCGCTCAGCGGGCACCCAGCACCGAACGCGAGCTGTCCCAGGCGCGCGGCGTCGACCAGCGACACGCCCGCGGTGGCGTCGGCGGCGAGATCCTGGCGGCGGTGGCCGAGGGGCGCGACGCGGAGCCGCCGCCCGCCCCGCGCGGCAACGACGATCTCGATCGGTCGCTCCGTCCGGCGGTGACGCTCGTGTCCGCCTGGGTGAGCCAGGTGGCCAAGCAGGAGCGGATCGACACCACCCTGCTCGCCACCCGCACCGACATCACGGCGTTCCTCAGCGGTGACCCGGAGGCCCGACTCGCCTCCGGCTGGCGCTACGAGCTGGTCGGCGACGACATCGGACGCCTCGTCGAGGGGCGTGCCGGCCTGACGTTCCGGGGCGACGACGGTCTTGCCCTCATCGACGTCGCCGGCTGACCGCAGATTCGTCGTCTGGGCAGGTACAATGTGCTTCGAATGTCAGCTTTCTAGTGTGGGAGCCCTGTCGTGAAGAAGGGTCGTCATCGCCGGTTCGAAGAGGCGAGAAAACTGAAGCAGTCGGGCCCTGGCGCCTTTGACCTGGGGTTCGGTGATCGCTCCGAAGACCATTCGTCGGAGGAGGACGAGTACGCGGCCCTGGCCGAGAAGTACGGCGTCACCTTCGACGACGACGACGACCACGACGACTGACATCGCCGCCGGGCAGGCCGCCCGGAACCGATTCCACCGATCTCAGCTGGCCTCTGATTCTCCGCGCCGCAGCACCGGGTGCGGCAACGGCGTCCACCCGGGACGGCCGAGCAACTCGGCCATCGCCAGGTAGATCGACTCGCCGACCAGCCGAACGAGTTCGTCGCGCCCGGTCACGTAGAGCGGTTCGCTCGCGCTGAACGCCTCGGGCGACTCGGTGCACCACCAGTGGAACTCCGCGCCACCTTCGCCCCAGTCGCGTCGTTTCCACTCGCGCACCCGCGACGTGACGTGGCCGGACTCGTCGCTCGAGTGCTCGAGACGGATCGGAACCTGCCAGCACACCTGCGGTTTCCAGTCGTTCGGATGCTCCCCGGCTTCGAGTGCGGCGATGTGCAGGGCGCACCCGGCCCCGCCGTCGAACCCCGGACGGTTGAGGAAGATGCAGGCATCGTCGACGAGCCGTGTCACGGTCGAGGGCGTGCCGTCGTCGGCCGGATCGCCATCGCGGAGGAACCCGCCCTTGCGGGCCTTCTTGTGGAACTGCATGTGGCGCGGTTCGACGCGCTCGAAGGTCGCTTGAAGTGCCCCGATGTCCTCGTCGTCGACGAAGTGGGCCCCGTAGCTGCAACAGCCGAGCATCGACTCCGGGTCCGGCTCGTCGAGGATGCCCTTGCAGCCGGCGCCGTAGATGCAGTGGTAGTTCGATCGGAGGAAGGTGGCGTCGAACACCCACGTGCGGTGTTCGTCCGGGTCCTCGAAGCTGATCCACTCGTGCAGATCGATCATGTGCGTTCCCCGGCCACGCAGGCCGCGTCCGGCCGCTCATTCCGCTGGCGCTTCACTCGCTCGCATCCTAGGGCGTCACGGATTCGTCGGGGGAGGCCGTGATGGTCGCTCGGTAGGATCGACGACGCTATGACCACAGGGATCCAGGCTCCGACCACCATGACCGCGGATCGGTTGCGCGCTTCGTTCATCGATTTCTTCGCCGCCCGCGATCACGTGGTCGTCCCGTCGGCGAGCCTGATCCCACACGATCCGACCGTGCTGTTCCTGATCGCCGGGATGATGCCGTTCAAGTCCTACTTCGTGGGCGACGAGCAACCCCCGTACCCCCGCGCCGTCAGCTCACAGAAGTGCGCGCGGGC
>CAYGLH010000016.1:0-5780 GCA_964350535.1 uncultured Ilumatobacteraceae bacterium | reverse complement strand
TGTCGGCCGGACGAAGCGGCACCTGGTGTTCTTCGAGATGCTGGGCAACTTCAGCTTCGGCGACTACTTCAAGGAGACGATCATCCCGCTCAGTTGGGAGCTCGTCACCGACGTGTGGGGGATGGACGGCGACCGTCTCTGGATCACGGTCCACGAGTCCGACGACGAAGCCGAGGCGATCTGGCACGAGACCGTCGGCGTGCCGATGGACCGCATCCAGCGCCTCGGAGATGCCGACAACTTCTGGCAGATGGGCGACACCGGCCCGTGCGGGCCCTGCAGCGAGATCCACATCGAGCGCGGGCCGGCGTTCGGTCCCGACGGTGGGCCGCTCGGCGACCCGGCGGGCGACCGGTTCATGGAGTTCTGGAACCTCGTGTTCATGCAGTTCGACCAGGCTCCCGACGGCACCCGCTCGGCGTTGCCGAAGCCCTCGGTCGACACCGGCGCCGGCCTCGAGCGCATCCTCGCCCTGCTCCAGGGTGTCGATTCGGTGTGGGAGACCGACCTGATGCAGCCGATGATCGAGCGCGCCTGCTCGCTCACCGGCAAGCGCTACGTCGTGGGCGACTACGACGATCGCGACAGCTTCGCCCTCCGCGTGCTGGCCGAGCACGCCCGCAGCTCGGCGATGCTCGTCAACGACGGCGTCTTCCCCTCGAACGAGTCGCGCGGGTACGTGCTGCGACGGATCATCCGCCGCGCCGTCCGCTACGCCTTCCTCCTCGGCACCGACAAGCTGGTGATGCCCGACCTCACCGGGGTCGCCATCGACGTGATGGGCAACGCCTATCCCGAGCTGCACAAGAACGCCGACTTCATCACCGGCGTCATCGGCCGCGAGGAAGAGCGGTTCCGGCAGACGCTGAAGAACGGCCTGTCGATTCTCGACGGCGAGCTCGGCGACCGCGACGCGGGCGGCGAGCTGTCGGGCTCGACGGCGTTCCTGCTCCACGACACCTACGGTTTCCCGCTCGAGCTCACCCAGGAGATCGCCGGCGAGCGCGACATCGCTGTCGACCTCGCGGGCTTCACCGACGAGATGAGCGAGCAGCGCGAGCGGGCCAAGGCGGCCCGCAAGGACGGCGCCGCCAGCGAGAACGTCGAGGCCTATCGCGACGTCGTGGAGCAGTTCGGGGTCACCGAGTTCGTCGGGTACACCGCCGACGTCGCCGATGCCCGCGTGCTCGCGGTGATCGAGCGCGACGACGATCAGGTGGAGGTGTTCCTCGACCGCACGCCGTTCTACGCCGAGTCCGGCGGCCAGGTCGGCGACACGGGCACCATCACCACCGAGAGCGGACGCGTCGAGGTGGCCGACACCACCTTCGCCCTCCCCGGACTGCGCCGTCATCTCGCCTGCGTCGTCGAGGGTTCCATCAGCCCTGGACAGGAGGCCCGTGCCGAGATCGACGCCGAGCGACGCGCGGCGATCCGGCGCAACCACACGGCGACCCATCTGCTGCACCACGCGTTGCGCGAGGTGCTCGGCGACCACGTCAAGCAGGCCGGCTCGCTCGTCGCCGACGACCGGCTGCGTTTCGACTTCTCGCACTACGAGCCCGTCACCGTCGAGCAGATCGAGGAGATCGAGCGGTTGGCGAACGCCGAGACGCTCGCCAACGACCCGACGCACGCGTTCGAGACCACCAAGGACGAGGCCGAGGCGCTCGCCGCGATCGCGTTCTTCGGCGACAAGTACGGCGACATCGTCCGGGTCCTCGAAGCCGGATCGTCGGTCGAGCTGTGCGGTGGCACCCACGTCAAGGCGACTGGCGACATCGGCACGGTCAAGGTGGTCAGCGAGTCCTCGATCGGCTCCAACCTGCGCCGCATCGAGGCCGTCACCGGCGCCAACTCCGTCGCCCTGCTGCAGCGCGACGAGCGGTTGATCGGCGAGGCGGTCCAGCTGCTCGGAGCGCAGTCCGACGACCTCTTGGGTGGCGTCCAGCGCCGGATCGACGAGATCAAGTCGTTGCAGGACGAGGTGAAGACGCTGCGCGGCCAGCTGGCTGCCGGACGCGCCGCCGAACTGGCCGGCCAGGCCCACGACGGGAGCGTCGTCGCACGCGTCGACGGGCTGGCCCCGAACGACCTGCGCGAGCTCGCCGTCGCCGTCCGCCAGCGCGGCCCGTCGGCGGTCGTGTTGATCGGCGAGACGCCGACCGGCGGTGTGGCGCTGAGCGCAGCGGTCGCGCCCGGTGGCGAGCCGGCTGCGAGCCTGCTGAAGGACGCCGCCCGTGCAGTGGGCGGGGGAGGCGGCGGCAAGGGCGACATCGCCACCGCCGGCGGCAAGGACCCGAGCGGCATCGACGAGGCGATCGCCATCGCCACCGCGGCGGTCGCAGATCGGGCGTGAGCGCGACGCGGAGCTCCCACTCGCGATGACCGAGCGGGTCCCTGGCGTACGCGCTCTCGGCATCGATCTGGGGTCGAAGCGGATCGGCATCGCCGTCAGCGACATCTCGGGCACCATCGCCTCGCCGCTCACCACGGTGCACCGGTCGCGCACACGTCGCCGCGACCACGACGAGATCGCCCGCCTGGTTCGCGACGAGGAAGCGGAGGTCGTCGTGATCGGCCTGCCCCTGTCCCTCGACGGCAGCCGTGGCAAGGCGGCGACGGGTGCCACGAAGGAGGCGCACCAGATCGCTAGCGTGGTGCAGGTGCCGGTCGAGATGTACGACGAGCGGTTCACCACGGTGGAAGCCGAACGCCCCATGTTGGAGGCGGGCCTCAGCGCGCAGCAGCGTCGCCAGGTGGTCGACAAGGTGGCGGCCTCGGTGATGTTGCAGGGCTGGTTGGACCACCGGCGCAACACGTGGTCGTCGGCGTTCGACGCCGGATCCCCACGGGGGCCCTCGTCGTGAAGCAGCTCGACCCACTCCTGCCCGAGGCCGACATCGACCTCGACGACGATCCGGCGGTCGACTGGCCGGTCGACCCGTGGGACGACATCGACGGCACCGGCACGGTCGAGCGGCTACGGCGCCAGACCCGGCCCGTCAAGTGGTTGGTGTACACCGCGATGGTGCTGATCATCGCCACCGTGTTGATCGCAGGCGCGGTCGGCTGGTGGTACCTGGGCAAGATCAACCCGGAGGGCGCTGCCGGCGAGGTGCAGAGCTTCACCGTCGCCGACGAGGACGACCTGGAGTCGCTCTCCGTGCGGCTCGAGGAGGCCGGCCTCGTCTCCGACGCCGGGGTCTTCCGCTGGTACGTGGGCAACAACGGTGGCCTCGAGTTGACGCCGGGCTACTACGAGATCCGCCCCAACGACCACATGGGCAACGTGCTGGGGCGGCTGCGCACGCCGCCCGGCCAGACCTACACCCGCGTCACCTTCCCCGAGGGGTTCACGCTCACCCGCATGGCGACGCGCCTGGATTCCGAGGTCGAGCGGATGAGCGGCGAGGAGTTCCTGGCGGCGGCGAACGACCCGGCCGTCACCAGCGCGTGGCGTCCGCCGGGGATCACGTCGCTCGAGGGCCTGCTCTTCCCCGACACGTACCAGGTGTCGAATGCCGAGAGCGAGGCGCAGGTCGTCGAGCGGATGCTCGGGCTGATGGAGCGCGTCGGTCGGCAGGAGGACATCGAGAGCGGCGGGGCGCTCCTCGGGCGCACCCCGTACGAGATCCTGATCATCGCGTCGATCATCGAGCGCGAGGCCAAGGTCCCGGAGGACCGGGCGAAGATCTCGCGGGTGATCCACAACCGGCTCTTCGCGCAGTGGAACCTCGAGGTCGACGCCACCGTGCTGTACGGCGGCCAGCAGGCCGGGATCGACCCGGATCTGCCGTTCTCCGAGCTCCGCCAGATCGACACGCCCTACAACTCGTACCTGCGCAACGGGCTGCCGCCGACGCCGATCGCCAATCCCGGGCGGGCGTCGATCCAGGCGGCGCTCAATCCGGCGCCGAACCCGGCCCCGGGCGACCCGATCTGCGTCGATCTGCCGAAGCCGGACGAGTGCTACTACATGTTCTACGTGCTGGCCGACGAAGCCGGCGGCCACGCCTTCGCCGCCACCGGCGAGCAGCACGAGGCCAACGTGCAGCGGGCTCGCCAGGCCGGCCTGCTGTGAGCTGCCGGTGACGCAGCGGCGTCTCGCTGCGGTGATCGGGTCGCCCGTCGGGCACAGCCTGTCGCCGGTGATCCACCAGGCCGCGTTCGACGCCGCCGCGGTGCCATGGCTGTACGCCGCCTTCGAGGTGGCACCCGGCGCGGGGGCATCGGCGATCGACGCGATGCGCACGCTCGGCCTCGGCGGATTGTCGGTGACGATGCCGCACAAGGAGGACGTCGCCCGGGCCGTCGACCGTCTCGACGCGGCGGCGGTGGCGCTCGGTGCGGTCAACACCGTGGCCTGGGACGGGGACGAGCTGGTCGGCTCGAGCACGGATGGTGACGGGTTCGTCGCCTCGTTGCGCGACGCCGGGACATCGGCCGATGGCGCGCGGGTCGCGGTGCTCGGTGCCGGGGGTGCGGCGCGTTCGGTGATCGACGCGCTCGGTCGTGCCGGTGCGGCGTCGATCGCCGTGATCAACCGTACGCCCGACAAGGCCGAGCGAGCCGCCCGCCTCGCGGCGGTCGCCCACGTCGCGCCGGTCGAGTCGATCGCCGACGCGGACGTCGTCGTCAACGCCACCAGCGTCGGCATGGGCGCCGACGCGCGCTCGCCGGTGCCGGACGCGCTGCTGTCCGACCGCCACGTCGTCGCCGATCTCGTGTACCACCCGCTGCGCACGCCCTTGCTCGCCGCCGCCGAGCGCGCCGGGGCCACCGCCGTCGACGGACTCGGCATGTTGATCCACCAAGCGGCCCTGCAACAAGTGGCCTGGCTGGGTGCCGCGCCCGACACTGCGGTGATGCGCATCGCCGCGCTGGCCGCGCTCGGTCACTGACCGTTGGGAACGCGGCACGGGTATGGTGCCTGCCGATGTTGCGCTATCTCACCGCAGGTGAATCACACGGTCAGGGCCTCGTGGTCGTGGTCGAGGGGCTGCCTGCAGGGTTGCGCGTCACGGTCGAGGACATCCAGGCCGAGATGGCCCGGCGGCGGCTCGGCCATGGCCGCGGTCCGCGCCAGCGGTTCGAGGTCGACGAACTGACCCTGATCGGCGGTGTCCGGCACGGACGTACCCTCGGCTCACCGGTCGCGATCGAGATCAAGAACACCGAGTGGTTCCGCAGCGACAAGTGGCACGCGGAGATGGATCCCGCCCCGGGCGCCACGACGTCACCACTGACCCAGGTGCGGCCCGGCCACGCAGATCTCGCCGGCATGCAGAAGTACGGCTTCACCGATGCGCGCGATGTGCTCGAGCGGGCCAGCGCCCGCGAGACCGCGGCACGGGTCGCCGCCGGAGCGCTCGCCAAGCTGTTGCTCCGCCCGCTCGGCGTCGAGATCATCTCCCACGTCATCCAGATGGGAGCGGCACGGGTGGCCGACGGCGCACCCCGACCGACGCCGGCCGAGCTCGACCGCGTCGACGCCAACGACGTCCGCTGCTTCGACCAGACTGCGGCCGACGCGATGGTCGAGGAGATCAAAGCGGCGGCGAAAGACGGCGACTCGCTCGGTGGCGTGGTCGAAGTGCTCGGGTTCGGCGTGCCGGTCGGTCTGGGCAGCCACGTCCACTGGGACCGCAAGCTCGACGCCCTGCTGGCCCAGGCGGTGATGAGCATCCAGGCCGTCAAGGGTGTGGAGATCGGCGACGGGTTCGAGGTCGCCGGACGTCGCGGCAGCGTCGCCCACGACCCGATCACCTGGGACGCCG
>CAYGLH010000015.1:0-23771 GCA_964350535.1 uncultured Ilumatobacteraceae bacterium | reverse complement strand
AGCGAGTCGATCGCACTGCTCGCCCTCGTCGCAGCCGGCTCGATCGCGGTCGGTGTCGCGCTCGCGACCGTCGGCATCGGGTCCGGCCGTCACCGGTCTGGCTGACACCGGTCTGGCTGACACCGTCTGGGCGCTCCGTCGCCGTGCGCGGCATCGCGGGTGTCGAGTGTGGTCGAGCGCGCCGAGCGGTCAGCGCGCCGCTTCGATGCCGTCGCGGGTGATCACGCTGCGCCGCTCCAGTTGCTCGGACACGGCGAAGATCTGCTCGCCCGTGTTCGTCCGCGCGTCGACGACGAGTGTGTCGACGGCCGGCAGCGGCTGCGGACGGTAGTACAGGTGGTAGACACCGGCTCCGAGGTCGCCGGACAACGTGTACTCGATCGTGACGGTCTCGCCCGAGGCGAGGTCGATCTGGCGCTGCGTGACGTGGTACCCGAGCTCGTCGACGTTGGTGGTTGCGTCGACCCGTTCGCCGTCGATGGAGACGGCGTCGACCGGCAGCTTGGTGTACACGTCGAGCAGCATCCGTGACGTCCCCGGTGGCGCGCCGACGATGTTGCCGATCACGTAGTCCGGGAGTCCGGTCTCCGGGGCATTGTTGGTCATGCGGACGCGCAGTCGGGCCGTGGCCTCGCCGGTGGACTCGTCGACGACGGGGAGGTACTCGATCGTCCGCTGCAAGAACGACTCGATCTTGTTGCCACTGGAGTTCTGGGTGACGACGGCGAGGCCGTCGGCTCCGTCCCGCTCGACCGACGGCAGGCCGGCGTCCATGCCGATCAGCTCGAACAGCTCTTGTTCCTCCGGACGTGCCGCCCAGCCGGTGATGTGCCCGTGTTGCGCGGCGGGGGCGAGCACGGGGGCCATGCGCTGCGGCGCCGGCAGCTCGCCGCCGAGCACGCTGGCGATCGTCGCCTGCGTGATGGCGTCGAGGATCTGCTCGCGCTCGGCCTCCTCGAACTCGTACTGGTCGACGAGGAGGAACTGTTCGAGGCTGCCGCTGTCGAGCCGGAGATCGACGCCCGGGACCTCGATGGGGCCGCTCACGTCGAGCAGGGCGGCGAGTCCGGCGGCATCGATCACGAGCACGCCGTCGATCTCCACGTCGTTGACGGCCTCGTACATCTGGGCGATCGGGTCGCCGACGCTCGGGCCGTCCGGCGGCATCGTGACGTTGCTCCAGAACTTCGGGTCGACGCCCTCGTCGATGCGCGCGCCGTAGATGCCGTAGCGGTTCAGATAGTCGGCGGGCATGTCCAGTCGGAGGTCGAGCAGGTCCTCGGTCTGGAGGCGGGCGGTGCGGCCCGTGGCGGTGACCTCGATCTGGCCGTCGTCGATCGTCACCTCGTTCCAGTTGCCCATCAGGCCGCTGTGCCCGCGAGCCTCGGCGGCGTTGACGAAGGCCACGAAGTACCGGCGCGGCCCGTCAGCGCCGAGCATCGCCGGGCCGACCCGTCCGGCGGCGGCGGTGGCGCGTGCCTGGTGCTCCGCGCGGCGGGCCTCCGTGAGCGCTGCGTCGAGACGATCCTGCAGCGGCGCGACCAGCCACGGCGACTGGGCGTCGTCGAGAACGGCGGCGAGCTCGCCGACCGCGTCCTCGAGCGCAGCCACGGGTTCAGCGAGGTCCGCCAGGGCCTCGACGTTGACGCGCCCGCCGACCACGGTCAGCCGCTCCAGATCGGTGCTGGCGAGCGCATCGGCCGCCGCCGCTGCGGTGTTCGCGCCACTTCCGATGATGTCGACGGCGGCATTGCGGTTCTGGGCGAGCCCGGGGATCAGGCGTGATCCCTGACTGAGCGGACCGTCGAGATCGCCGGCGGCGACGTCGAGGTCGGCTGCTGCGTCGCGCAGCACGGCCGAGGCGGCGAGCGGTTCCCCCTCGCGGATCAGGTCGAGGCCCTCGAGCATGCCGTCGTATCCGTCCCGTGCGCTCTCCGCCGACCCGGCGGCAGCAACGCCGAGCCCGGCCACCGACAACACGGCCAGCACGCCTGCGGCGACGGTGCCCCAGAAGACCCGGCGGCGCACGTAGCGCTTGCGCCGCCGATAGCCGGTGAACGCGACGACGACCATCGCCGCACCGGCGACGAGCGCCGAGGAGCCGAAGAACGGGTCCCATTCCAATCGCAGCAGCACCTGGATCGCCACGGCGGCGACGCCGGCGCGCAGCCACGGTTCGTTGAGCCGGTTGATCCCGATCCACGCACCAGCGCCGAGGGCGGCGAGCGCGAGGACGATCCAGACCCACGTTCCCGGGGCTGCGCCGAACAAGGCGAGCCCGGACGCGACCATGAGCGCCCACCATGGTGCGGAGGCGGCGAGCCAGGTGACCAGCGCAGCGACGCCGCCGGTGAGCACGGCGTCGGCGATCTCGCCGCCGGTGGGTTCGGCGGGTGACAGCACCGCCGCGACCGCGGCCGACGCGGCAATCGCTGCGACGACGAGCGCGTCGGCGCGCGTGATGGTGTTGCGTCGGACCTGGCGCATGGGCGGCAGCCATTATCCCGTCCGATCACGTGCAATCCGCGCATTCACCCACCGGTTGTGCGCGTCGGTACGCAGACGGGGAGCTCGATGACGTCGACGATGGGACGTGGTCGATCGCAACCGGAGAGGGGACACCGATGACGATGACCAATCCGACACCGACACCGACGCCACCGAGCGAGGTCGCCATGGGCGATCAGTTCGACACGTCGTACCGCATCGATCCGGGGAGCGAGGCGCCGCGCCGGCGGTGGTGGTTCCCGGGAGAGCCAGAGCCGGTGCCGAAGCGGTACCTGGTGCAGAACCGGACGCCGCGCGAGGTGTCGATCGCGCACACGGATGCCGAGCGCTACGGCGTGTTCGTCGTCCCGCCGCTCGGCGAGCGGATCGTCGCAGGCGCACGTTTGAAGCCCTTCGAGGAGCAACTGCGTCCGCACCGTCAGCGTAACCAGATCCGGGTCCGGCCGTACCGCGAGGCGCGGCCGGACGTGATCCCGTCGATTCTCATCGCCCTAGCCTATGTCGCTGTCATCGGCACGCTCGCCTACGACGTCTTCCGCTACGGGACGCTGCGACGGTGGGAGTTCCTCGCCGGCGTGCTGCTGGCGGTCGTGCTGTTCATGGTCGCCCTGGTGCGCGGCCACGTGTTGGAGATCCAACGGCGGGCCGAGCTCAACAACAGCGACTCCGACGCCCATGACGTGGCGTTGGATGCCGGCTCGGCCCAGCAGAACGGCAACGAGACGACGCGCCGGGCGAAGCACGTGTTGGTGCTGACCCTGGTCGTCCTGATCGGGGCCGTCGGCCCGGCGGTCGCCATCCTGGCGGCGACCGACGCACGCAACTTCTTCACCTTCGACGGCGGGATGCGGGTGGTGCCCGGCACCGGTCCGAGGCTCACCTCACGGGTCATCCAGATGATCTACGTCGCGATCCTGGCGCTGTTCCCTGCATTGCTCTTCTTCCAGTTCGATCGGCACCGCGTGGGGACGATCTGGCGGGAGTGGGTGAAGTCGATCTTCCGCATGGATGGCCGGCTGCACACGCTGGCCGAGCTCAACGCCTGGTACGGCGACGAGTTGAGCGAGGCATCGAACAACTCGACGCGCTCGACCCGCTTCGTCGGCGGGAACCACAGCCCGATCGTCGTCGCGACGACCTTGATCGCGCTGGGGTGGACCGTGCTCGTGCTGCAGACGGAGTCGTACGACTTCTCGGCGATCTCCCGGGTCGACCAGCAGGTCCAGGTGGCGAGCAACGCGTCGAGCAGAGCGTCGGCAGCCGCCGAGACGGCGGCCGACTCGGCGAGCTCCACCCAGGAACGTCAGGCGGCGCTGGCCGTCACGGAGGAGGCGGCCACGGAGGCGATCGCCGCCAGCGTCGCAGCCGCCGAGGCGGCGGGTGAATCGACCGCATCCGAGGGCTCCGGCGCGAGCGGGGCAACAGGGGTCGGGGGGCCGGACGACGAGATGGCTGACGGGGTCGTGTCGTCGTCCGACCCGCCCGATGCCGGGGTCCCGGCGACGGTGCCCAACGACGATTCCGTGTCCGTCGAGGAGATCGCCGACCAGGCGGCGGCGAACGCCAGCTTGGCGTCGTCCGCGGTCGATCGCACGGAGGCGGCGAAGTCCGAAGTGCTCAGCACCTCCTACTTCCAGTTGCTGATGCCGCAGCCGACCGCTGCAGCGATGGCGTTCCTCGGGGCCTACTTCTTCGCCGTCTATCTCGTGCTGCGCAGCTACTTCCGAGGCGACCTGCGGCCCAAGGTGTACAACCAGATCACCGCTCGGCTGGTGACCGTCGTCGTCGTCGCCTACCTGATCAACGTGCTGTGGTTCGACTCCAGCGACCCGCGCTCGCTCCTGGCGATGGCCTTCCTCGCCGGTGTGATCCCGAGGACGGTCGTCAACGAGGTGCTGAGCTTCGGCAACCGCAAGCTCGGCCAGCTCACCCGCAAGGCCTCGATGACCACGGAGCGGCCGCTGACCGAGATCGACGGCGTCGACCTGTACGACGCCAGCCTGCTCGAGTCGGTGGGGATCTCCGACGTGCCGGCACTGGCGAACAGCAACCTCACGACCGTGATGGTGTCGACCCGCATGCCCGTCGGTCAGTTGATCGACTGGTCGGACCAGGCGGCGCTGATGGTCGTGCTCGCCGACGGCGCCAACGAGGCGGGCGGTGCCGTCGGCGCCACGACCCAGATCGCCCGGCTCCGCGAGCACGGTTGCCGCACGGCGACAGACTTCGTGGAGACGTATCGGCACGGAACGGACGCGGACAAAGCGGCCTTGCAGCGTGCCCTCGACGGCGGCTCGGCGGACGCGTCGATCGAGCTCACCGCGGCCGGCGTGGTGGTTGCGGTCCAGCGGCTGCGGGTGTGGCAGCACATCTACCAGTGGCGCAACTCCGAGCTCGCACAGTGCGACCACTGGGAGGCGTTGGCCGATGCCGACCCGGTCGATGCGCACATGGACTGACGGGAACGCACGGGGGGCAATTCCCGTCACCGCCCGGGAGCACGGTTGTACCGTGCTCCCGTGGCGCGTCCCTTCCTCGAGGAATTGCCGCCGGACTCCGCCCGACGGCTGCGAGCGATGGCCTCGCGGCGGCGCTTCGGCCGTGGCCAGCACGTGTTCCGGGCCGGTGACCGACCTGGCGCCGCCTACATCGTGGAGCACGGCGTGCTGCGCATCGATCGAACGCTCGCCTCGGGTCGGAGCGTGCTCTTCGCCCTGTCGACCCCCGGTGACCTGCTGGGCGAACTGTCGTTGATCGACGATGCGCCTCGGTCGGCCAACGTCACGACGCTCACCGACGCGTCCCTGCTCGTGATCGGCGCGGGTGACCTGCGGGCGGGACTGGTCGAGGACCCGGGCCTGGCGTGGGGGATGCTCACGCGGATCGCTGGCCAGTTGCGCAACGTCAATGGTCGGTTCGTGGAGGCCGCCGCGCACGGCGCCACCCCGCGCGTGGCCGCGCGGCTCGTCGACCTGCTGGAGTCCGTCGAGTGCGAACGGGCGAACGGCCGGCCCATCGAGCTCCGCCTCCCGATCACCCAGGAAGAGCTGGCCCAGTGGGCAGGTCTCTCCCGCGAGGGTGCGGTGAAGGCGATCGGCGAGCTCCGCTCGGCCGGCATCATCGAGACCGGCCGCAAGCGGATGGCGATCTGCGACGAGCAGGCGCTCCGGCGCGTCGCCGCCGATGTCGGCTGAGCGGCGCCACCCACCGGTTCGCGAGAATGAGGTCGTGGCGGAAGAAGCGCAGGTCGTGTCCATCGAGCAGGTGACGTTCGGGGCAGCGGAACAGGCATGGTTCGCCGCGACCTCGGGCGACGTCAACCCGTTGCACGTCGACGAGCTGGCGGCGCGGCGGCTGCCGTTCGGCGGCCGGGTGGTGCACGGGATCCACCTCGTCCTGGCGTCGCTGGCCGTGATCGGACGGCACGCCGAACCGGGTGCCGCACTGTCGTCGATGCAGGTCACGTTCCAGCGCCCGGTTCTCGTCGGCAGCGAGGTGACGATCACCACGTCGCGAACAGAGGAGGGCTGGCGGGCGCGCGTCGACCACGAGTCGGTCATCTGCGCCACCGTCGATGCCATGGTCCGCGCGGCCACCGTCGAACGGTCCGACCGCTCCCTGACTGGTACCTCGGAGGGCCTGAGCACCGAGCCGCGGCTGGGTCCGTACGAGCGATCCG
The DNA here is from genome assembly GCA_964350535.1 of uncultured Ilumatobacteraceae bacterium. Classification (GTDB taxonomy): domain Bacteria; phylum Actinomycetota; class Acidimicrobiia; order Acidimicrobiales; family Ilumatobacteraceae; genus CAYGLH01. Next base: position 17,584 of record CAYGLH010000015.1, on the reverse strand, counting down.
TCGACGACCTCGACGGGCTGGTCGGCCAGGTTGCCGTGCCGGACGTGGACGTCTCCACGTGCCCGTGGCTCGACGGCGTCGCCAGCATCACCGGGCACAGTGCTGAGATCATGGCGCTGAGCACGGTCGTGGGCATGCACGCCCCAGGTCTTCATTCGCTGTTCTCGGGTTTGGCCGTGGAGTTCGATCCCGAGGCGCCGCGCGCGCCGACGATCTCGTTCTCGGTCGCGTCCGTCGATCGGCGGTTCTCACGGGCGCAGATCGACGTCACCGGTTCGGGTGTGAGCGGACGTCTCACCGCGTTCGTGCGGTCACCGCCGGCAGTGCAACCGGGTCCCGAGGAGTGGTCGGTCCGCCCACGACCCGAGGAGTTCGCAGGGCAGACGGCACTCGTCGTCGGAGGGTCCCGAGGTCTCGGTGAGCTCACCGCCCTCATGCTCGCCGTCGGCGGAGCGCGAGTGGCGATCACGTACCGCACCGGTGTCGCCGACGCCGAGCGTGTTCTCCGACGCGTCCGGGACCTCGGCGCGGATGGATGGGTGTTCGCCCTGGACGTCTCCGACGACCGTGGTCCAGACGACCTACGCGCCGCCCTGGAGCGCCGGCATGCGCTGCCCACGCATCTGTACTACTTCGCCACGCCGCCGATCTTCATCGGCACGCCGACGTACTCCGATGAGCTGCGCGCCCGGTTCGAGCGGTACTACTGCACCGACTTCGAGCGCCTCGTCGGCGCGCTGCGAACCGGCCCCTTGATCGCCGCGTTGCAGCCATCCAGCGAGGCCGTCGAGCACGAGGTGCGTGGACTGGCCGAATACGCCGACGCCAAGCGGTCGGCGGAAGACCTCTGCCGGCGGCTGTCCGAAGGTGACGACGGGTTGTTCGCCGCGGCACCCCGATGGCCACGCCTCGAAACGGACCAGACGGCGACGTTCATGCCGACGCCGGTCGGCGACGCAGCCGAGGTCGTGCTCACAGCGATCCGTTCGTTGGGCGCTTGACGCGCGCTGTCCGGTGTCGATCAGGCTGTTGGCGCCCGCTGCTGCTCGGCGCGCATCCACTCGACCGTGGCGGTGAGTCCGTCGAGGAAGTCGACGGCCTCGACGCCGGGGAGCAGCGCCCGCAATCGGGCGTTGTCCGCCTGGCTGTGGCGGACGTCGCCGGCTCGGGTCTCGATGTGGTTCCGCTCGATCGGGTGACCCAGCACGCCCTCCAGTTGCTCGAGCACCTCCATCAGCGTGATGCGGGTCCCGAACGCGAGGTTCACCGGTGTGTCGCTGGTGGCGGTTCCGAGGAGCGCCTGAATGATCGCGCTGGTGACGGTGCCGACATAGGTGAAGTCACGGCTCTGGAGACCGTCCCCGTGAACGGTCACGGGTTCCCCGCGCAGCGCAGCGTCGACGAAGGCCGGGATCACCGCGGCGTACACGTGACCCGCCGGCTGCTTCGGGCCGAACACGTTGAAGAAGCGGAACGGCAGCACCGGCAGGCCGTAGCTGGCGCCCCACGCCAACGTGTAGGCCTCCGTGGCGAGCTTGCTGCCTCCGTACGGTGACAACGGGCGGGTTGCCAGATCCTCGTGCTTGGGCAAGGTGGGGTTCGATCCGTAGACGCTGGAGCTGCCGGCGACGATCGTGTGCAGGTTGCCGTGCCGTCGAGCGGCCTCGAGGACCATCACCGTTCCCGTGGCGTTGGCCGCGTGCGAAGCGATCGGGTCGGCGACGCTGCGCGGCACCGACCCGAGGGCCGCGAGGTGCACCACGGCGTCCGCGCCCGCGAGCGCGTCGTCGAGCGCAGCCGCGTCGAGGATGGTGCCCTCGGTGAAGTCGACGTCGATGCCGTCCAGGTTCTCGATCCGTCCGTTCGACAGATCGTCGATCACGGCGACGGACTCCACACCTTCGGTGCCGAGAAGCATCTCGCACAGGTTCGAACCGATGAATCCGGCACCGCCGGTGACCGCCACACGCATGGTCGGGCAGGATAGGGGCGCTACGGTCCACGCGGTGACGATTCGTGTGCTCTGGGTGGTGAAAGGCCTCGGCCCCGGCGGTGCTGAGACGCTCCTGGCGGCCGCGGCGCAGGCACACGACGGTGGCGAGTTCGCGATCGACTGCGCCTACGTGCTGCCGTGGAAGGACCACCTGGTCGGTCGCCTGGAGTCCGCAGGGGTGCGGACGCACTGTGTCAGCGACCGCCGCTCCGATCCGCGCTGGCCGCTCAACCTCTCCAGGCTCGTGCGCGACGGCGACTACGACGTCGTACACGTGCACTCGCCGCTGCCCGGCAGCGTGGCGCGACTCGCAGTGCGCTCGATGCGGGCCGACGCACGCCCGGGACTCGTCAGCACCGAGCACAACCGGTGGGAGACACATCGCTGGCCGACCCGGACGGCCAATCTGGTCACGAGTCGCCTCGACGACGCCTCCTACGCCGTGACCGACGAGGTCCACGACTCGATGCGCGGTCCGGTCTCCGAGCTCGCGGTCACGCTGCGCCACGGCATCGACCTCGACACCGTCGCCGGCGAGCGGCACTACCGGACCGACGTGCGCGCCGAGCTCGGCATCGGTGCCGACGAGCTCGTCGTCGGCACGGTCGCCAACTTCCGCCCGCAAAAGGACTATCCGAACCTGCTGGGCGCCGCCCGCCTGCTCGCCGACCGCGAGGTCGACGTGCGCATCGTTGCCGTCGGCCAGGGTCCGCAGGAGGTCGAAACCCGCCAGCTGCTCGCCGAGCTCGACCTCGGCGACCGGGTCGTCTTGACCGGCTTCCGAGACGACGCGGCCCGTGTGATGGGTGCGTGTGACGCGTTCGTGCTGGCCTCCCAGTGGGAGGGGTTGCCCGTCGCGGTCATGGAGGCGCTGGCGCTCGGGCTGCCGATCGTCGCCACCGCCGTGGGTGGCATGGCAGAGGAGCTGCGCGACGGAGAGGACGCGCTGCTCGTGCCGCCCCGCGACCCCGTGGCCCTGGCGGATGCGCTCGAGCGGGTGGCGACCGACGACGAACTGCGCGGCGCGCTCGCCGACGCGGCGCGGTCACGTGCGCCCGAGTTCTCGATCGAACGAGCGGTCGCCGAGATCGAGGATGCCTACCGGCGGGTCGCCAGGGACCGCCCAGCGGAGGAGCCCGAGCACGAGTCCACGTCCGGACGGCCGCCCCGCCGTGCACCGGCGTTGGACATCCGCCCGGCGCGACCCGACGACCGGCCGGCGATCATCGAGCTGCTCCAGCGCTCCCTCGGCAGCGACGGCGATCCCCGCTACCCGGCGCTGTTCGCCTGGAAGCACGATGAGAACCGATTCGGCACCTCGCCGATGTGGGTCGCCGTCGACGGCGACCGCATCGCGGCGTTCCGCACGTTGATGCGCTGGGAGTTCGTGCGCGGTGGCAAGGTCCTGCGCGCGGTGCGCGCGGTGGACACCGCCACCGACCCCGACTATCAAGGACGCGGACTGTTCCGCGCGTTGACGATGCACGGTCTCGAGGAGGTCCGGCGCGACGGCGTCGACTTCGTGTTCAACACGCCCAACGACCAGAGCCGGCCGGGGTACCTGAAGATGGGATGGCACCAGGTCGGCCGGCTCCCCGCTGCGGTCCGATTCGTCGGGCCGGGCGGCGCGCTCGCAGCCGTGCGGAGCCGGGTCCCGGCAGATCGGTGGTCACAGCCGCTCGACATCGGTGAAGCGGTGGGGGACTGGTTGGCCCGCCGCGGTCCCGATGGCCGTTGGCCGGAACCCGTCGATGTCCGTGAGCTGCGCACGAATGCCGACGAGGAGTACCTCGATTGGCGCTTCGGCACCGACCTCCTGGGGTACCGGGTCGTGGACGATGGCGATGCCGCCGTCATCGTGCGGAGCCGGCGTCGCGGCAGCGCGCTGGAGCTCGCGGTGGTCGCGGCGTTCGGCCCGGGCAGCGCGAGCGACCGCCTCGCCGGTCGAGCTGCCAAGGAGGCGGGCGCCGACTACGCGATCCGCCTCGGTCAGCCCCAGATGTCCTCGGGTTTCAACCTCTTGCCCGGTGGCGGCCCCGTGCTGACCTGGCGAGCGGTCAACGACGCCGGACCACCGCCGCTCTCCAACTGGGCCGTCGAGCTGGGCGACATCGAGCTGTTCTGATCGACCCCCAAGGGTTCCACGGCCGCCGCGCCAGCAAAGATCGCCTCGTCGGCGCGCGCCGCCCAGATCTCGTCGTCGTGGTGACGCTCGGGTGGCGCTGCTTCGCGTCGACGGGAGATGATCGGTGGGACGCAGACGAGGAGCAGCATGAAGGGGAAGACCAGCGACCGTTGACGCGCGAGCACAGCGAGGTTGGCGAAGCTCGTGTAGGCCAGGCCGCCGAGGAACATGGTGGTCATCGCAAACGCCATGTACGGGAGTTTGACGATCAGCTTCGGCACGTTGACGACGCGCCGCCACGACCACGCGCACATCAGCAGGTAGATCGCCATCTCCGCCCCGGCCATCAGCTGGGCGGCGCCGCGCACCTCGAAGGGCAACGGCCTCGTCAAGGTGCGGACCGAGGCGTACGGCCACATCGCCGGGCTGGAGATCGATGGGGGTTCGAACGCTGATCCGGCCTGTTCCGTGCGCCGCCCGGTCTCCTCGATGATGTCGGTGATCGACGCGGACTCACCGTCCTCGAGGAGCCGATCGTCCGGCTGGAGGTAGTCGACGGCGACCTTCGCCACCACGGCGAGACCGACCGCGGCGATGAGGATCACCGGGATGAGCAGGATCCGGTCGACCGGTCTCGAGGCCTCACCCTCGGCTGTCGGCCGGCCGCGTACCAGCGCGACGAGCAGCGCGGGGAAGATGCCCGCGAGCCACATGCCGACGAAGTGCGGCCTGATCATCGCCGCGCCGAGCAGGCCGAGCGCCACGATGAGCGCAGGAGCGATCGCCGCGGGTTTGGTGAAGAGGAGCGCGAGGCCGTAGGTGGCGCTTCCGAGCGCGAGCATCATCCAGGCTTCCTTGCCGATCGATGACGGCCAGTACATCATGCTTGGCGCGAGCACACACAGCAGCGCGTACTTGCGTTGGGCGAGCCCGGGTATCGCAACACAGCCGGCCTTGACGAAGAAGCAGGTCCCCACGTAGGCCAGCAACGACACGGCGACGAACCCGCCCATCAGGCTGGTCCCGATGAAGATGTAGAGGAACGCCGTGATGCCCTCCGTGAACTGCGTCCCGACGCCGGAGAATCCTCCGGGAAACACCTCGAGCGGATTGATCCGACCGGCCCAGACCTCGGCCGATGCGTCGACTGCGTAGTCGTGGTATCGCAGGGCATCGAACCCGCCGTACACGTCGAACCCGATCCAGTAGCGCGCCGCTGCGCCGAGCAGCTTCACGACCAGCCCGGCGAACATGATCGGCCGCAGATGCTCGAGGTCGCCCCGGAAGAGCCGCCGGACCAGCAGGATCCCGAGCAGCGCGTACGGAGGGATGGCGACGAGGAGCCCCCAGACGTCGTACGTGGCGTTCGTCATCGACCACGAGAGGAGCAGCAGGTACCCGACGCCGACCGCGACGACCGCCCGCTGCCCTGCGCGACCCATGGCTACTCCGAGGTCTGCAGTTCGATCTCGCTCGTCGAGTCGCCTGGCGTCTCGCCGTTCGCCGACTCACCGTCGGCATCCGCCGCCTCGCCCTCGCCGTCCGCCGACTCGCCCTCGCCGTCCGTCGACTCGGCGCGGGCGTTGCGGCGTCGGAACGGTGGGAGCGAACGGAGCGACGGGAGCGACGACTTCTTGGCGTGCGACGTGTACTCGTAGTACGGGTTGCGCTCGTTCTTGGTGCCGCCGAGCACGAGCACGAGGGGCGCCGACGCGATGTCGCGCAGGATGGAGATCGTGCGCTCGATGGCTCGCGTGTTGGTATGGCCGACACGAGCCGTGATGACGATGACGTCCGCGAACGGGATGAGGTCCAGGACTTCCGCTGTGGCACCGACCGGCGAGGTGTCGACCACGATCTCGTCCGACACCTGCGACAGCGCCTGGAGGTGGGGGATCGTGGCGCGCACGAGCTCGCCGGGGGCGGCGTCGATCGATGCGAGGTCGAGGATCTTCAGGTTGTCGCGAGATGTGTCCGCCAGGAGCCCGGGCGTGTCGACGCTCTTGATCTCGACGTAGTCGAACGGCAGCGGCGCCGGGGCCATCCCTGTCATCGCCTTCGAGAGGCGTGGTCGTCGGAAATCGGTGTTGACGGCGATCGTTCGCTGGCCGGTCTCGAGGAACGCAGCGGCCAGGTTGGCGGTGAGTGAGGTCTTGCCGTCGCCAGGTCCGGGCGAGACGACCAGGGTGACCCGGGCTCGGTCGACCGGCGGCAACTTCGACTGGACGAAGCCGACGACGTTGCGAACGGTGCGGTACGCGTCGGACAACGGGTCGTGGCGGCCCTCCGTGACGACGACGCCGCCCTCGGTCCGGCGGACCTGGGGGATGGTGACGCGCGCTCGCATGTCCATCAGTTGCTCGACCTGTTCGCGTGTGCGCGCCTTGTGATCGAGCAGGCTGAGCACGAACGCGATCGCCAATCCGAGGACACCGCCGACGACGAAGCCCATCACCGCGCGTACGGTGCGCGAGGTCGGGGTGCCCAGGCCACTGTCGACGATCGGCACCGCCTGGGCGGCCTGCAGCGTGGTGAAGGCGAGCGGCGTGGTCTCCTGGGACTCGATCTGTCGGTTCTGTTCGAAGGCCACGCCGTACTCGCGCGAGATCGCATCGCGCTCGGCCTGCAGCGTCGCATCGGTCGGTTCCGCGGCCGCCGCGAGGCTCGCCGCGTCGAGTTCGGTCTCGAGCTCGGCCAGGCGGGCGCGGGAAGCAGCCAGCTGATCCTGGTACAGCCCGGTCTGGCGTTCGATGAGGTAGCTGTTGATCGTCGCGGCGTAGGTGTCGGCGAGGAGCTCGGCCTCCTCCGCCGTGCCCTGCTCGGTGGACACCGTGAGCGCGCCGGTGGCGAAGTCGTAGAACACGTCGACCTCGGCTGCGACCGATGCCGCGTTGTCGCCACCTCCGAGCTCTTCGGCGACACGGGCCGGAACCTCGCCGACCGTGGCCAGCAGGTTGATCTGATCTGGTGAGATCCCCGAGGCCTCGGCACCCTCGCTGGCGAGCGACGTGTTGGTCGCCGCGTAGCTCGTCGCCGTCTCGGCGACCTGCTCCGGCTGGGGGAGTGCGCCGAGCAGACCACCTGCAAACGCCAACGCAGCGATGATCCACCAGCGGCGCAGGACACCAGAGGTGGTGGTGTTGCCGCTCATGTTGCCGAGGCCCGACGAGGACTGGTGGGGCGCGCATCGGCCGCCGCCGGTGGAAGGGGTCGTCGAGTGATGTTCATGTTCAGGAGAGAAGATTCGCCGATAGCCGTCAATGTACTGGTCGTGCCGCCGTGACGGCGCGAGATTGGGTGGTGCGCTAGCGTCGGACTGGCGATGGCGGAGACACTAGGTGATGTGGAAGTGGCGGTGAGCGTCGTGCCGAAACGGCCCGGTCCGAGGATGGGGTCCTGTCGATGAAGGCAGTGATCCTCGCCGGCGGGTACGGCACACGCCTGTCGGAGGAGACGTCCGTTCGTCCGAAGCCGATGGTCGAGATCGGGGGGTTCCCGATCCTCTGGCACATCATGAAGATGTATGCCCACCACGGCATCTCGGAGTTCGTGGTCTGTGCCGGCTTCCGCAGCGAGGTGATCTTCGAGTGGTTCACGACCTACCGGATGCGGCGTGCCGGAGCCGTCACCTTCGACCTGGCCGACGGCTCGATCGAGCACCACGATGATCACGCCGAGCCGTGGAAGGTCACCGTGGTCGACACCGGTGAAGGAACCATGACGGGCGGCCGACTGAAGCGAGTGCAGGACTACGTGGGCGACGAGCGGTTCTGCATGACCTACGGCGACGGCGTGTCCGACGTCGACATCTCGGCGGCGATCGAGATGCATGCGACCGAAGGCCGTTCCGCCACGATGACGCTCGTGCAGACGCCAGGTCGGTTCGGTGCGGTCAGCATCCCGCCCGGGACGAATGCGATCGAAGAGTTCGTCGAGAAGCCCGACGGTGGCAGCGGCTGGATCAACGGCGGCTTCTTCGTGCTCGAACCCGCCGCCTTCGACCGTATCGCTGGTGACGAGACCGTGTGGGAGGTCGAACCGCTGCGTCAGCTGGCACACGATCGACAGTTGACGGCCTATCGTCATCTCGGCTTCTGGCAGCCGATGGACACGCTCCGCGACAAGATCGTGCTCGAGCGCATGTGGGATGCCGGCGACGCACCGTGGCGGTGCTGGTGAGCGGGTTCACGCCGGCGTTGACGCCGGTGGTCGAGAACGACCTCGCGCTGATCTGTGAGCGCGCCGAGGCGGAGCTCGCCGCGCTGTCGGGGAGTGACCTGACGATCGTCGGCGGTGGCGGCTTCCTCGGCCACTACCTCGTGCAAGCCGCCCTCGCATGGAATCGGCTCGGCGGTGGTGAGCCGATCCGTGTCACCCTCGCCGACAACTGGTCGCGCGGGGTGCCCGCTTGGGTCGATGCCTACCGGTCCGATCCCACGCTGCGCGTCGTCACGCTCGACATCACACAGCCGGTCCCGGCCGAGATCCCGGCGGGAGGTTGGCTCGTCTACGCCGCCTCGATCGCGTCGCCCACCTTCTACCGCCTGAAGCCGATCGAAACGATGGACGCCAACGTCAACGGCCTGAGGCGGATGCTGGATCATGTCTTCGCCGGTGGTGCCGACGCGCTGCGCGGTCTCTTGTTCTTCTCGACGTCGGAGATCTACGGCGACCCGTCACCAGACCAGATCCCGACACCTGAGACCTATCGCGGCAACGTCAGTTGCACCGGCCCTCGCGCCTGCTACGACGAGTCGAAGCGCTATGGCGAGACGCTGTGCGTCAATTTCGCAGGTCAGTACGACCTTCCGATCAAGATCGTGCGCCCGTTCAACAACTACGGGCCCGGGCTGTCGATCGACGACCGTCGCGTGATTCCCGACTTCGCCCGGAACATCCTGGCGGGTGAGGACATCGTGATGCTGTCGAGCGGCACGCCGACGCGGACGTTCTGCTACGTGGCCGACGCGGTGGCGGGATACATCAAGGCACTCGTACGCGGCCGCCCCGGCGAGCCGTACAACATCGGCACCGAGTCGCCGGAGATCTCGATGGCCGAGTTGGCGGATCGCCTGGCCGCCATCGGCCGCGACGAGGTCGGCTACGAGGGCCGTGTCGTGCTCGGTACGAGCGACGACCCGGCCTACCTCACCGACAACCCCGACCGTCGGTGCCCCGACATCGCCAAGGCGCGGGCCGAGCTCGACTACGAACCGGTCGTGGACCTCGACGACGGTCTGCGCCGGTCGTTGCAGTGGTATCGATCCGGGAGTGTGATCACCTCATGAACGTCGTTGTCGTCGGCTCGGGGTACGTCGGGCTGGTCAGCGCGGTCGGCCTGGCGACGATCGGCCACGACGTCGTCTGCGTGGACCAGGACGCAACGAAGGTCGACTCGATCAACGCGGGTCGACCGCACATCCACGAACGCGGGCTGGACGAGGCGCTCGGCGCCGTCGCAGGTCGACGCCTGCGCGCCACCACCGACCTCGCCGACGTCCTCGGCGACGCCGACCTGAGCATCATCGCCGTCGGTACACCGTTCGACGGGGAGCGCATCGATCTGCGGTTCGTTCGCGCCGTCGCCGAGGAGATCGGTGCACTGTTGCCCACGTGTCGGCGCCGCCACACGGTGGTGGTCCAGAGCACCGTGGTACCGGGGAGCACCGAAGACGTCGTGCTGCCGATCCTGGAGGCCGCGTCCGGCCTCCAGGCCGGTCGCGACTTCGGTGTGGCGATGAATCCTGAGTTCCTGCGCGAGGGGGATGCGCTCGTCGACTTCATGGAGCCCGATCGAGTGGTGCTCGGAGGCATCGACGATTCATCTCGCGAGGCGCTCGCTCAGCTCTATGCCCCGTTCGACACCGACCTGGGTCGGACCACGCCGTCCAGTGCCGAGCTCATCAAGTACACCTCCAACGCGCTGCTCGCCACGCTGGTCTCGTTCTCCAACGAGATCGCCAACCTCGCCTCCACGCTCGGCGTGGACGCCGTCGAGGTGATGGAGGCGATCCACCTCGACAAGCGGCTGTCGCCCACGGGCGACGACGGGACGCGGGTGCGGCCGGGCGTGCTGTCGTACCTGCTGGGCGGATGCGGGTTCGGTGGGAGCTGCTTCGGCAAGGACGCGCGGGCGTTGATCGCCCGTGGCGACGAGCTCGGCCACGAGATGCAGATGCTGCGCGCCACGGTCCGGATCAATGAAGCCCAACCTGGTCAGATGCTCGAGTTGTTGCACCGCGAGCTGCCCGATCTCGAGGGGGCGCGGGTCGCCGTGCTCGGCCTGGCGTTCAAGCCGGAGACGAGCGACGTGCGCGAGTCGCCCGCGTTCCCCCTGGTCGAGCTCCTGCTGGAGGAAGGTGCCGACGTCGTGGTCTACGATCCGCTGGCGCACGACGAAGCTCGGCCGTTGCTCGGCGAGCGTGTCACCTATGCCGAGGACCTCGGCTCCGCTGTCGCCACGGCCGACGCGGTCATGGTCGTCACGAGCTGGGACGAGTTCCGCGCCGTCCCCGAGCTCGTGCAGGCGCGCTTCCCGCAGCCACCGGTCGTCGACGGTCGGCGGATGATGCCGCCCTCGTCGGTCGAGCGCTACCAAGGGATCGGACGTTGATGGCCGGGTCGCTCGTCACCGCCTGCCGCGCGTGCGGTTCGTCGTCGCTGGAGTCGATCGTCGATCTCGGCTCGACCCCGATCGCCAACAGCTTGGTCGATCCTGCAGCGGCTCCCGCCGAGGACGCGTCCTACCCGCTCGGGCTCCGCTTCTGCCTCGACTGCACGTTGGTGCAGTTGGGCTACGAGCTGCCGGCGGAAGTGATCTTCGGCGACGACTACCCGTACTTCACCTCGTTCTCCGAGACGCTGTGCCGTCACGCCGAGCAGCACGTTCGAGGTCTCTTGTCGGCGCGGTCGCTGACGGGGAGCTCGCTGGCGGTGGAGGTTGCGAGCAACGATGGCTATCTGCTCCGTCACTTCGTCGAGGCGGGGGTTCGCGCACTGGGTGTCGATCCTGCGCCCGGACCCGCGGCGGCGGCCGAGGAGGTCGGCGTGCCGACCATTCGCGGTTTCTTCGGCGTCGACCTGGCCGGTCGGATCCTCGACGAGCACGGCCGGGCAGACGTCATCATCGCCAACAACGTGATGGCCCACGTGCCGGATCTCGACGACTTCGTCGGAGGGTTCGCCACGTTGCTCGCCGACGACGGCGTCCTGACCGTCGAGAATCCATGGGTGCGGTCGACGGTCGAGCACGTCGAGTTCGACACCATCTACCACGAGCACTACTGCTACTACTCCTGCTCGTCGGTCGACGCGCTGATGCGACGTCACGGCCTGCACCTGAACGACGTCGAGTACTTCCCCGACATCCACGGGGGGAGCCTCCGCTGGTCGATCGGCCAGCGCCCGAACCGGACGCAGCGGTGCCAGGACTACCTCGATCGTGAACAGGCTGACGGACTCACGACCCCTCGCTACTATCGCGACTTCTCCGACCGGATCGCGGCGTGTCAGACGATATTGCGAACCACGCTCGAGTCGCTCCGCGACGAGGGGCGCCAGGTCGCCGCCTACGGCGCGGCGGCCAAGGGGGCGACGCTGCTCAACACGTCCGGCATCGGCACCGACCTCATCGGCTACGTCGTCGACCGCAACACGCACAAGCAGGGCAAGCTCGTGCCGGGTTGCCGGCTGCCGATCCGGCCGGCCGAGGTGCTCCTCGACGAGATGCCCGACGACGTCTTCCTCCTCGCCTGGAACTTCGCTGCCGAGATCGCTCGACAACAGCAGGCCTACCTCGACCGTGGCGGGCGCTTCTGGAGCCCTGTCCCCGTTGCGCACGAGCTGCTGGATCCGAGATCGACCGGGGGATGACCACGACCGGCACGCCGTCCGAGCGCATGCGGCGACTCATCGAGGACCTGTTTCCGATCTGTCGGAGCATCATGGGTCCTGGCACCCGTGCCACGCTCGACCGGATCGCCGAGGAGATCCCGATCGAGCGGGGGTCCGTGGCGAGCGGAGACCACGTCCTCGACTGGACCGTGCCCGACGAGTGGGAGATTCGCGACGCGTTCATCTCGCGCGTCGGTGAGACCGAGCGGCTGGTCGACTTCCAGCAGAGCAACTTGCACGTGGTCAGCCACAGCGTCGCGGTCGATGTCCGTCTGAGCCTCGACGAGTTGCAGCAGCACCTGCATTCGCTGCCCGATCGTCCACATGTCGTTCCGTACCGCACCTCCTACTACGCGCCGAACTGGGGGTTCTGCGTCGCCGACGCGCAGCGCGTGATGCTCGAGCCGGGGGAGTACGACGTCGTGATCGACAGCACGCTGCGACCGGGCCGGCTGGAGTGGGGTGAGTTGCTCGTCGCCGGCGAGACCGACGACGAGGTCCTGATCAGCACGCACATCTGCCATCCCTCCCTCGCCAACGACAACCTCTCGGGCATCGCGGTGGCGGTCGAACTGGCATCGTCGTTGCTCGCAGCACCTGCTCGTCGCCGGTACTCATATCGGTTCCTGTTCGTCCCGGCGACCATCGGGTCCATCTCCTGGCTGTCGCAGACCGACGCGGTCGACCGGATCCGCCACGGACTCGTGTTGACGGGTCTCGGCGACCCGTCGGGCTTCACGTACAAGCAGAGCCGACGAGGCGACGCCGACATCGATCGCGTCGCTCGCAGCGTGCTGCAGCAGCGAGCGGGCGCTGCGGTGATCCCGTTCGGACCGTACGGGTATGACGAGCGCCAGTACTGCTCTCCCGGGTTCGACCTCCCGGTGGGGCGCCTGACTCGGGGGGTGCACGGGGAGTACCCGGAGTACCACACCTCGGCTGACGACCTCGAGTTCGTCTCCGACGAGTGCCTGGGTGAATCCCTGGGCGTCGTCGAGCAGGTGCTCGGCGGGATCGAGGCGAACCAGCGGTACCGCAACACCTCTCCGTACGGCGAGCCGCAACTCGGCCGTCGTGGCCTGTACACGACCACCGGCGGGCAGATCGACGAACGATCGGTCGAGATGGGCTATCTGTGGTTGCTCAGTGGATCGGATGGGCAGACGGACGTGTGCGAGATCGCAGAGCGCTCCGGTCTCAGCATGGCGGTGCTCGCGGAGGCTGCCCGCCGGTTGCGGGACGTCGAGCTGCTCGAAGCCGTATGAACGATCTGGAGGTCCGGGGTTGACCGACGTGCTGGTGACGGGAGCGACCGGGTTCATCGGCCGTGCTGTCGTGGATCGTCTCGTCGGCGACGGGTTCGACGTGGTCGCCATCTCGCGGCGCGTGCCGCACGCAGATGACGGGCTGCGATGGGCACGTGTCGACCTGACCGATCCGGCCGCGACGCGACAACTGCTGACCGAGGTCCGGCCCCGTCGGATCCTCCACGTCGCGGGTCTCGCCCAGGGGCGCAACGACGTCGAGTTGCTCTGGCCGACGTTGCACCAGAACCTCACCGCATCGGTGGTCGTGCTGGAGGCCGCACTGCGGTCCGACGTCGAGCGTGTCGTGATGCCAGGATCCCTGGACGAGGTGTACGTGACCGATCCGAACCCGTGCCCCACCTCGCCCTACTCGGCCGCCAAGACCGCGGCAGCGACGTACGGCCGACTGATCGCCTCGTACGGCCTCGACGTGATCAACGCTCGCATCTTCATGGGGTACGGCGACGGGCAGGCTCCCGCCAAGCTCATCCCGTCGTTGATCGAAGCGCACCGCGCAGGCCACAGCCCGGTGGTGAACAACCCTGCCCGGCGGTACGACTGGATCCACGTTCGGGACATTGCCGATGGCCTGCGGTTCCTGCTCGATCTGCAACCGAACGACGACGGGTCGATGCGCGAGTTCGACATCGGCACCGGTGTGTTGACATCGATCGGGGAGTTGGAGGCGATGGTGGCGGAGATCTTCGACCGGGCACCCGCCGCGGGTCGCGGAGGCGGTGACGATCCGGGACGGGTCGAACGACGGGCCGATCCCGGGCCGATGGCAGCGCTCGGCTGGACCGCGCGAGTGCTGCTGCGCGATGGCGTGCGTGCGTTGGCGGCGGGTGGAAGCGACGACTCACTACGGTCTGCTCGATGAAGCCCAGTCTCGGAGACGTCAAGCGCGGCGTCGATCGATCGGTGCGGCGCCTGCGCACCGCGTACCAGCGGCGGTTCAGCGTCGATCAAGGGGCGCTGAAGTCGCTCGCGCCCCGCGGTCCGGAGCGGGGACGCGTCCTGTTCGCCCACGTCGTCGAAGCGTTCTTCGTGGATGATCCCGACGAGTTGCCAACGACGCACAACCACTTCCGCGAGGCACGAGCGATCGCCGACGCGTTCCTGGATCTCGGCTATCGCGTCGACGTCATCAGCTTCAAGAACCGGATCTTCGAGCCGAAGGAACGGTACGACGTCTTCGTGTCGTCCCGCGTCAACTTCGACCGCATCGGAGACCGTCTCAACGACGACTGCCTGAAGCTCCTCCACCTCGACGTGTCGCATTGGGCGGCGAACAACGCTGCAGCACTCGCACGGGTGCTCGACGTGCAGGCGCGCCGAGGCGTCACGATCCCGAGCGTCCGCATCTTCGAGATGAACCAGGCCATCGAGCGTTCGGACGTGGCGATGCTGTTGGGCAACGAGCACACCCATGCGACGTACGCGTTCGCCGGCAAGCCCGTCTTCCAGGTGCCCAATCCCGCCGTCCGGACGTGGGATTGGGACGAGACGAAGGACTTCGCCAGGTGCGGCAAGGAGTTCGTGTGGCTGGGGAGCGCCGGCCTGCTCCACAAGGGTCTCGATCTGGCGCTCGAAGCGTTTGCCCGGATGCCCGACCTCACGCTCCACGTGTGTGGGCCGATCGACGACGACCGTGCCTTCGTCGAGGAATACCGTCGGGAGCTCGACGCCCCGAACGTGGTCGTGCACGGGTGGACCGACATCGCTGGCGACCAGTTCCGCCAGCTCGCTCGCCGCGCTGCCGCACTCGTCTACCCGAGCTGTGCGGAGGGCGCTGCGGGCGCGGTGGTGAGCGCGATGCACGTCGGACTGGTTCCGGTGGTCAGCGCTCAATCGGGCGTCGATGTGGCCGCGAACGGTGGCGTCGTTCTCGAGGGGCTGACGGTGGACGCGGTCGTGTCGGCGGTCCGGCGGGTCTCCGCGATGGACCCGCACGACCTGCGGGCGGCAGCGCTGGCGACGTGGACCCGGGCGCGACACGAGCACACGATCGACCACTTCCGGGTGGTGTACGGATCGGCCGTCCGGCAGGTCCTCGACAGCGGCGCGACCGGTCTGGCCACGGGCTTCGTCCGCTACCCGGTCGACGATCCTCAGTAGCCGTCGACGGCGACGAGCATGCGCCCGTCCTCGAGCGTGAGGGTCGACACGTGGTGCATGCCGGTGCGGTTCCAGCCCCGGCCGCTCGGGTGGAGAAGGATCTGACCGCGCCGGTCCTCGACGTAGGAGGACGCGCTGAGTTCCTCGATGCGATGCGCCCGAACGCCGGTGCCGTACCGAGTTGCGCAGTTCTGGCTCAGTCGGTGTACGGCACCGTCGATCCGCACGGGACGTCCGGCCGGACGCGCCCGTACGCGGTCCTCGAGGATGATCGGGCTGGACGGATGCTCGACCCATTCAGCGTCGGTCGACAGCGCCGGGGCGCTGAACAGCCTCAGCGTGTCGTTGCGGACCCCCTGGCTCGTGTCGGCGAAACACCACCAGCGGTCGTCGTGGCGGAGGAACGATGCGTCCTTCACCTCGTCGGACGGAATTCGGAGGTCGCCGGCATAGGTCCAGCGCGTGGGGAACTCCTCGGCCACATACATCCGCACCGCACCGGAGTCGTTGCACTCAGGGATCATCGCCACCTCGCCGGCGACTTCGATCACGAACGGATAGGACAGGTGAAAGGGCTCCTCCAGCACGACCCCGCGCCATTGCCAGGCGTGGCCGTCCGTGCTTGCGGCGTGGCCGATCACCCCGCGGTCGAGCGACCGATCCCACACCTCGACGAACAGATGGAACGAGTCGTCGCGCCGGATCAGGAACGGATCGGCGACGAATGCCGCGTCGACGTCGTGAATGGTGTGGTGATCGAACCGGCCGAGGCCATCCGGCTTCCAGAACGCCTCGGACAGATCCCGGAGATCCTCCAGAATTGCAGTACGGACCGACCATGAGCCGCGGCCTCGCTGAACGCGGTCGTTGATCCTCCCGATCGCGTACGCACCGAAATCGCCGATCCGCTCGCGGGTGCGAGCGATCTTCCGGTCGGTCGAACGTGTCATCGGCAGTTCGCCAGGTACGGCCGAGCCCGCTCGAGATCGACGCTCCACAGCAAGTCGCCGTCGACACTGAGCACACGTTTCAGGTCGATGTGCTGATGTAGGAAAGGATCGAGCACACCCTCACCCGGGTGCTTGCGATCGTGCGGCTCCATCACGATCAGTGGGAAGTCGAAGGCCGCGTTGTCGCTGAACAGGTGGACCTCAGCCCCTTCGATGTCGGCTTTGAGCAGGAACGGCACGCACTGCTCCGTGGCCATGGCCGCTGCGGCTCCGACAGTCGTCGTGCGAACCTGGAACCCGTCGTTCGGCTCGCCGGTCATCATCGTCGCCGACTGCCCGTGCCCAGACAGCGTGACGTGGGTCTCGCCGCCGCCCGTCACAGCGGCGTTGAGCGCAGCGGCGTGCGGAAGCCGAGCGATGTTTCGTGACATGTACGCGAAGCTCTCGGGATTGGGCTCGACTGCGACGATGAACGCCTGCGGGTAGTCCGCGGCGAACCGGACGGTACTCGTCCCGATGTGTGCTCCGAAATCGAGGATCAGCGGAACGTGTCCGGACTCCAGGATCGATGTGTAGGCCGCGGCCGCGGCGCGACGGAGCCAGGACTCTCGTGGAAGGTAGGTCGAGCGGAACAAGATCTCTCGCGCCACGGTCATGTGATCGTCGGATCCCGACAGTGTGAACGGGAGACCGTGGGCGGACGATCTCGCACTCGCAACGTAGATGGTCGCATCGTGCGGTGAGCGAAGTACGAAGTACCGCGCCGTCGCGAATGCCTCGCGCCGCGCCATGCCCGACCTTCTCAGCCGCACGTACCGGGCCACCGGCCAGGCGGCATCTTTCATGTTGTCCACCACGCCCGCAGACATCGCTACCGCTCCTCCTCCTTCACCCACGTCCCGGCCCGCTCGCTCCTATTGCCGTGCGGCGGTCTCGAAGGCGGCCGCCAAGATCGGCTGAACGGCGGGAACCGCCGATGGGTTCAGATGGTTGGCGTCATAGTACATCAGGGTTCCCTCCAACTCGGGCGAACAGGACTGATCGGCACAGAAGAGCGGCGCCACATCGGCGATCGTGATCGCCGATGACGCCCGGGCGAGATCGATCTCACGTGAGAGCACCGCATCTCGGCGGGCGTCGAGCTCAGCGACGGTGATGGACGGGATCACCAACGGCTCGATCAAGGAGGGGCGCTCGA
>CAYGLH010000014.1:22695-23969 GCA_964350535.1 uncultured Ilumatobacteraceae bacterium | reverse complement strand
GAGTCTCCCGCCGACTTCGCCGGCAAGAAGATCGGCAACTGGGGCTTCGGCAACGAGTACGAGGTGTTCGCCGCGATGGCCCAGGCCCAGCTCGATCCGGCGACCGACGTCGAGAACGTCGCCCAGCAGTTCGACATGATCGCGCTGCTCGACGGCGAGATCGACGCCGCCGAGGCGATGACCTACAACGAGTACGCGCAGGTGTTGGAGGCCGAGAACCCCGAGACCGGCGAGCTCTACCAGCCCGAGGACTTCAACGTCATCAACTACGAGGAGATCGGGGTGGGCATGCTCCAGGACGCCATCTGGGCGCACGGCGAGCGGCTTGCCGACGACGCCGAGTACCAGGACATCGCCACGCGCTTCGTCGCGGGGTCGATGGAAGGCTGGATGTTCTGCCGCGACAACCCGGAGACCTGCCGTGACATCGTCGTGGCCGAAGGGTCGACGCTCGGCAACAGCCACCAGCTGTGGCAGATGAACGAGGTCAACAAGCTGATCTGGCCGTCGGAGAACGGCATCGGCTACATCGACCAGGGCGCCTGGGACCAGACGGTGGCGATCAGCCTCGAGACCCCGAACCTCGACGGCGACACCGTGCTCACCGCGGATCCGGATCCCGGGTCGTTCACCAACGACATCGTCGATGCGGCCCACGCGCTGCTCGGTGGTCAGGACCTCGGCGGCAGCGGCTGGCAGCCGATCGAGGTGACCCTCGAGCCCGGCGGCGAGTAACCGACCGAACCGCTCCACGCAACCTGCGACGCAGGGGTCCCGCCCCGGCGTCGCAGGTTGCTGCGCGTTCGGGCGGCGGGGTGGCGACCACTAGGTTGCGGGCATGGCAGAGACCGTCACCTTCCCCAGCAACGGCAGCGACGCATCCGGCTACCTGGCCACGCCCGACGGGGGCTCCGGTCCCGGCGTGATCGTGATCCAGGAGTGGTGGGGGCTCGACTCGGGGATCAAGGAGATGGCCGACCGCCTCGCCGCCGCGGGCTTCGTCGCGCTCGCTCCCGACCTGTACCACGGCGAGCTCGCCGGGCACACCGAGATGGACAAGGCCGGTGCGCTGATGCAGGCGCTGCCGATGGATCGCGCCGTGCGCGACATGAGCGGCGCCGTCGACTTCCTCGCCGCTCACGACGCCACCACCGGCGACGCGATCGGCGTGATGGGCTTCTGCATGGGAGGGATGCTCACGTTCCTGCTCGCCGCTGACCGGCCCGACAAGATCAAGGCGGCGGTTCCCTTCTACGGGTTCCCGCAGGGCGACG
>CAYGLH010000014.1:14158-22595 GCA_964350535.1 uncultured Ilumatobacteraceae bacterium | reverse complement strand
TGTTCGACGCGGGCGGGGTGCTCGTGCTCCCCGACCCGACCGTGCTCGCGCCACTCCTGGCGTACTACGGCGGCGACTCCTCGATCGCCGCCCACCGACGGGCCCACTACGCGGCGATGGCCGCCAAGTCGGCCGCCGGTGAGGGCGAGACCGAGTGGAGCAGCTACACGGTCGCGTACCTGGACTCGATCGGCGTCGACCCGTTGGCGTTCGAAGAGGCGGGAGAAGCCCTGGAACGCACGCGCGGGGTCGGGCTGTGGCGCTGGCCGATCCCCGAGACCCTCGTCGGGCTCGGCCGGCTCGCCGGCGCCGGCGTGCCGATGGGCGTGGTGTCGAACGCCGCCGGCCAGATCGAGGGGATCCTGCGACGGGAGATCTGCCAGGTCGGCGACGGACCGCACGTCTCGATGCTGTGCATCGTGGACAGCCACGTCGTCGGCGTGGCCAAGCCCGACCCGGCGATCTTCGACCACGCCATGCCGTGCTTCGCCGACATCGACCGCTCGCGCATCGCCTACATCGGGGACTCGGTCACGATGGACATCGGCGGTGCCACCGCCGCCGGGCTCCATCCGATCCTGCTCGACCCCTACGGCGATCATGCGGACGCCGCGTTCGAGACGACGCCGAGCGTGGCGGCCTTCGCGATCGAGCTGCTGGCCGGCTGAGCTGCCCCGCCGGCGGGACCGTCGTGTCCCGTCGTCGCGAGTTCATGATGAGTTCATGAATACGAGCGCACGATCCGGGGTACTCAGTCCTCGCCACCATCGTGGTGCGGACGCACGATGTGTGTTGGGCCGTGGGGGTGGCATCCAGTGATCATGATCAGGAGGATCCTCCCCATGTACAAACTTCCCACGAAGAAGGTGCTGGTCGCGGCCGGCGCTGCAGGCGCACTCGCGCTGTCGTTCTCGACGGTGGCGTCGGCCGGGCCTGACTCGGATTCCGACTCCGACGTCGAGCAAGAGGCCTGGGCCGACGTCGACGTCGAGCAGTACTCCGAGAGCAACGCGGGCTACAACGGCCAGATCGTCTGGGACGATCAGAACAACGACACCGACCAAGACGCTCACGCCGACGCCAACGGCGCTGACGGCATGGGCGGCGGCATCGGCGTGATCGGCGACGGCACCGGTGAGGGCACGGGTGGCTCCGGCGGCGACGCCGGCGCCGACAACGGTGCGGACAGCTCCAACATGTCGGGCGGGAACAACTCGCTCGCCGCCGGGGGCGCATCGGCCAGCAACGACCTGACCGGGTCGATCGATCAGAGCCAGGACAACTCCGACTCGAACAACGCGTCCGTCGACTACTCGGGCGGCCTGCTCGGGCTGACGATCGACTCCGACGCCGACTCGAAGGTGGAGCAGAAGGCCAAGGCCGACGTGCACGTCTACCAGACGGCTCACGCCAACAGCGGCAAGAACCACCAGGTCGTGGCCGCTGACCAGAAGAACGACACCAACCAGAAGGCGACCGCCGACGCCAACGGCGCATCGGGCGCCGGCGGTGGCATCGGTCTGGGCGGTTCGGGCACGGGCACCGGGACGGGTGGTGGCGGCGGGTCCGCCACGGCCGGCAACACCGCCTCGTCGAGCAACTCGACCGGTGGCGGCAACAGCGTCTCGACCGGTGATGCCTCGTCGTCGAACTCGAGCAACATCTCGGTCAGCCAGAGCAGCACCAACAGCAGCAGCAACACCAGCACCGTCACGTTCGGTCCCTGAGGGTGACCACTACTCCTCGGAGTAGGTGACGATGAGGGGCGGGGCCGGTCATCCGGCCCCGCCCCTCCTTCCAGGCGGGGTACGAGGAAAGGTTGAGGCGAATGTCGGTGCGGACGGTGGCGCAGGTGCGGCGGAAGCTCGTGGTGGTGGTGGCCGCGCTCGCGATCGGTGTGGTCGGCGCAACTCCCGGCCTCGTCGACGCAGACGACCAGGCGGGTTCGGCAGGGGAGTCCTCCCACAGCTATGGCTCCGCGGCGACCGGTGCTGAGACCGGTGACGCCGGCGCATCGGGTGGCCCTGCGGACAATGCGGAGGGCGCCGGTGGCGGGTCCGGTACCGCGCCCGCCGATGCGGGAGGCGGCAGCGGGCAGCCCGCGAGCGACGAGCCTGCGGGTGGCACGACCGATGGCCCGAGCGGCGCATCCACCGAGTCGACCGCCGGCGACGGGTCCGGCGACGACGGGTCCGGCGATCCCGAGTCCGCGTCCGCGATCGGGCCGGACGGCGCGGGAGCTGCCGACGGTGACGAGCCCGCAGACGCCGACGCCGATGGGCCCGATGCAGCCTCGGACACCCCAACCGGTTCCGCCGGCATCGACGACGAACACGGGGAGCTGGGCGAGCAACACGCCTCGGTCGACGACGAGCCGACCGGCCCGACGTCCTCGTCGACGGCGGTCCAGGAGTCCACGGTCGTCGAGACCCAGGTCGCCACCGCCAACACCGGCCGCAACGTCGCGGTCGGGACGGGAACGGCGACCACGTCGAACGGTCAGGTCAGCATCAGCACCGGTGCCGCCGCAGCGATCGGCAACGACGAGCAGACCGAGATCACCCAGGAGGCCGTGACCGCGCTCACCGGCCAGGCCGCCGCCGAGATCATCCAGATCTCGATCGTCTTCAACATCGGGGGCGCACTCGCCTCCAGCGGTTCCAACACGGCGTCGGGAGGCGGCACCGGTGGCGGTGCATCGAGCACGTCGACCGGGCGCGCCGTCGCCATCGGCAACGACTCCCAGACCTACGTGACCCAGGCAGGCAACGCCAACGCAGCCTCCGGCCACCACGACTCGATCGAACAGCGGGTGCTCACCCTGCAGATCGGGGTCGCCGCCGCCGACAGCGGCAACAACTCGATCGTCGTGACCGTGTCCGACGGCGCCGGCGGCGCGGCCACGGTCGCCAGCGGCAACGCCACAGCGGTCGGCAATCAGTCCGACACGTCCATCGAACAGATCGCCCGCGTCGTCGGCAGCGGCCACGCGGACCTCAGCGTCGAGCAGTGGGCGACGGTCGTCAACCTCGGTGTGGCGCTCGCCAACACGGGCGCCAACCAGGTCGGCGAGATGTTCGCCGCGCTGCTCGCCGATCCCGGGAGCGAGCAGTTCCACGAGCTGTTCGCCGTGCTCCTCCCCGCGTTGCTGGCGATGCCGGGCGACGAACCCGGGCAGGCGCTCGCCGGCGTCAGCGCACCGCCCGGTTCGCTGGCGACGGGGACGATCGGCACTGG
Source organism: uncultured Ilumatobacteraceae bacterium (assembly GCA_964350535.1). Classification (GTDB taxonomy): domain Bacteria; phylum Actinomycetota; class Acidimicrobiia; order Acidimicrobiales; family Ilumatobacteraceae; genus CAYGLH01. The sequence continues at coordinate 19,358 of CAYGLH010000014.1, read as the reverse complement.
CGACGCGATCGCCATCGGGAACCGCTCCGAGACCCACGTGCAACAGGTGGCGGTCGCGGTGGCGTCGGGCGACGGGCGCACCGACATCCGCCAGGAGGTGGTCGTGGTCAACGCCGGCGCGGCAGGTGCCAACACCGGCGGCAACCGGACCGGCGCAGGACAGCCGGGCGTCGCGGGCCCGCTGGCTCCTGAGCTCGTCGGCGTCGTCGAGCAACTGACCGGACACGCACAGAGCCTCATCGGCCAGATCACGGCGTGGGCCGACGGCAGCGATACCGAGGTCGAATCGACGTCGCTGTCGACGTGGGTCGGCGATCGGCTGATCGGCCTCGAGGGCAACCTCTCGACCACCACCAGCACCCAGCAGACCGACGGCGGCATCCTCGCACGGATCCGCCAGCTGACGGCAGTCATCAACCTGGGCGTCGCCATGGCCGACACCGGCAACAACATCGCGGTCAGCGTGTCCGGCACGGACGGCTCGTCGGCCGCCTCGGGCGGGGATGCCGGGCCGCTCGACGCACCGATGCCGCTCGCCGTGGCGGTGGCTCCCGCCGATGCACCGCTCGCCGGCCCGCTGCGCTCGACACTGACGACGGTTCGCAACGTCGCCTCGATCGTCACCGGCGACGCCGAAGCAGCGAACTCGGCCCTGCTCATCGTCTGCCTGCGGAGCAACGCACCCGACCACGAATGCCTCCGGCCGCCGGACCCGCCGGCCGAGGAGCCCGACGACGGCAGCACCGGCGAGCCCGGGAGCGGCGGCGGTGAGGTGGCGCCGCCGTGGCTCGGGGAGCCGAGCATCGAACCGCCGGCGGCGGTCGCCCCCGACGATGGCGGAGTCGCGGCCGCTGCGCCGTCCGCGTCCGGCGACTCGGCGGCGCCGACCGGTGGGGGCAGCCTCCCGGCAACCGGAGCGGGAGCGCTGCCGTTGGCGGTGCTGGCCGCGCTGCTGCTCCTGGTCGGCATCGTCTTCGCGAGGGTCGGTCGGCGGCGGACGACGTGACGCGACGGGTGGTTGCCGGAGCGGTGGCTGCCCTCGCACTCGGCGCCTGCACCGCGGGAACTACGATCGACACGCCGTCGGCCGACGCTCCTGCGAGCACCCGCCCCGACCCCACGCCCACCACCACGACGACGACCGCGATGAGCGAGGACGACCCAGTGCAGACTTCAACAGCAACGTCGGTGGTGACCAGCACCACGACCAGCACGTCGGCGGTCACGACCACCGCCACCGCTGCGACCACGACCGCCGCCACCACCGTGTCGAGCGGCGCGGTGGGCGCCTTGCCGCGGTCCGAGAGCCGTGCCACCGTCGTCACCGATGCCGGACGCGTCGAAGCGCGGTACGCCGGCGGCGTGCTCACCGTCGAGGTCCACACCGATCCCGGGTGGTCGGCCGACGAGCACCGGCGGGGAGACCGGCTGGTCGAGGTGACCTGGATCGCCCCCGGGCGATCGGTGCACACGACGGTCACCGTCGACGGTGGAGCGATCTCGAGCTCGACCCGCGCCGAGAGCGAGGCGAGCTGATGCTGCGCACCGCTCCACGGTTCGCCGTCGTCGGGGCACTCCTGCTCGCGGCGTGCGCAGACGACGGTGACGACGGTGACGCCGCCGACCCGTCCGTCGCGTCGTCGGACAGCACTGGCGACGACGCGCCGAGCGATTCCTCCGCTGGTTCGACGCCGGGGGAGACCGACAGCACCGACACCGACAACACCGACACCGGCAGCACCGACACCGACTCGTCGCCCGACCCGACCACGGCGACCACGGCTGCACCGACCACCACGAGCGCGCCGTCCGAGCTGGTGGTCGAGTTCCCGGCAGGTGAGCTCGTCGTCGACGAGGACGACGCGTTCGTCGCCACGCCGAGCGGCGTCTTCTACTGGCACCCCGACCTGCTCGGACCGACGCCGGGGACGCCGGTCAGGCTCGCCGCCGCGCCGGCCGACAGCTCGGTCCAGGGCGTCGCGGGCGTCGTCGACGGTGCCGCGATCTTCGGCGTGTGCTGCGACCCGACCGCGGGGGCGATCAGCGTCGCACCGGGCGGTGCGGCGACCGCCACGGAGATCGGCAGCGGGTCGGCACCGGCGATCAGCCCTGACGGCACCCACCTGGCGATCGTGGGGAGCCGTGATGTCGCCGTCGTCGACATCGGCACGGGCGACGGGAGCTCGCGCCGGGTCGGTGCCGACGAGCTCGTCCCGATCGACGTCGTGTGGGGTGACGCCGGTCCGGCCGTGCTGGCCGACGACGACGGCGAGGTCGTGCTCGTCAAGTTGGATCCGGATGCGCTCGAGTTCTCGGCGGCGACGTCGATCGGCATCGACCTCGACGAGGAGACCTACGTCAGCTTCGCCGGCTACGGGCCCGACGGCGAGCTCGCGGTGGCCCACGCCGCCGATGCCGACGACGACGTGACGTTGGAGGCCTTCGACGCGGCGACGTTCGAGCCGGTCGACGCGCTCACCCGGACGCTGCCCGTCGGTGTGCGGTCGGTGCGGGTGAACAGCGCCGGCGACGTGCTGTGGGTCGACGAGGGAGCCGTCTGGCGCACCGCCGACGGCGAGTCGGCACCGCTCGGGTCGGGCGCCGCCGCCGTGTGGTTCGCAGTGCCGAGCTGAACGCTCGTCGGCTCAGGCGCTGCGCCGGTCCGGCAGCCTGCCGCCGCCGCCTGGTGACGTCACCGGTTCGTCCGGCTCGGCGTCGAGCGACCGGGAGATGCGCTCGAGCGCGTGGTGCAGCAGGCGCGAGACCTGGGCCTGCCCGATGCCGAGCCGATCGGCGATCTGGACCTGGGTGCAGTCCTCGAAGAAGCGCCAGTAGACGATCATCCGCTCGCGGTGGTCGAGGTCGCCGATCGCCTGCAGCGTGTCGAGCCGGTGCGTGGCTGCGTTGAACGAGTCGTCGCCGTCCGCCGCCACGGCGTCCTCGCCGCTCGGCTCGCCCGATCGGGCGGCGAGCGCGTCGAGCGAGTCGAGCTCGTAGGCGCGGTCCGCGCGCAGCGTCAGGGCGAGGGCGGCCGGTCCGAGGTGGAGCTCGGCGGCGACCTCGTCGTCGCTCGGCGTGCGACCGAGTTGCTGCTCGAGTCGGGCGATGGCATCGCGCAGCTCACTGCGGAGCTCCTTGATCCGTCGGGGCACGGCCAGGCCCCAGGTGCGGTCCCGGAAGTGTCGCCGGAGCTCGCCTTTGATCGTCGGGACGGCGAACGCCTCGAACGCGACGCCGCGCCCGGCGTCGAAGCGTCCGGCGGCGTTGATCAGCCCGACGTAGGCGACCTGCACCAGGTCGTCGCGCACCTCGCCGCGGCCGGCGTAGCGCGCCGCACATCGTTCCGCCAGCCAGCCGTACTCCAGCACGAGTCGCTCGCGCTGGTCGGTCGGCCCGGCGGCCCCGCCCTCGGCCTCTGTCGTGTCGTCCGGACAACCCCGTCGATGTTGCACCGTGCCTCCCACATACCCCTCGAACCCGCTCCAGGGAAGGAACACGCGCGACCGTAGATCGGCCCGGGCGGCTTGTACACCGATTATTCGGGCTGGTCGGGCTCCGTGTCGTGGCGGGTCAGCGGCGTCCGCGCCGGCCGCTGCGCCGATCGCGCGGACGCGGCGCCCGCCACGTCTGCGGGCGCATGCGTCGACCGAGCGACACGACCGTGCTCGGCAGGTACAACGCCCGTCCGGCGAGGTTCACCGCGTTCCACGGCTTCGCCCGCTCGGCGCTCGGATGCTGCACGATCCGCACCGCCAGGAATGCGGCGATCACGAGGTGGGCCACGATCACCGTCCACACGTACCCGTCGGCGCCCATCGCGGCCATCATGAGCGAGGCGACGACCGGGCCGAGGAGCGCCCCGACCCCGAAGAGCATCACCAGATGGCTGGCCACCGCGGTCAGCGTGTCCTCCGGGACCCAGTCGTTCGTGTAGGCGCCGGCGATGGTGTAGAGCGGGTAGGTCATGCCGCCGAGCAGCGCCATCGCGGCGAACCCGGCGGGTGTGTCGGGCCCGACGGCCAGCAGCGCCAGCGCGGCGAGGGCCGCGACGACGGCGGCGATCGTGCCGATCATCCGGCGGTCGCGACGATCGGAGAGGGAGGACATCGGCACGCTCAGCAGGAGGCTGCCGATCGTCGGCATCAGCACGAACAGACCGATCTGGCCGAGGCTGAGGCCGGAGCGCGCGGCGTAGACGGCGCCGAGGCCGAGGAACGCACCGTGGGCGATGCCGACGAGGGTGGAGGTGACGGCGCCGGTCCAGGCGAGGGCGAACAGCTGGCGGAGCGGGAGGTGGACCGGTTGGGCGATCGTCGGGGGTGTCGCGTCGACCGAGAGGGCCACTGGCGTCACGGCCAGCGCGATGAGGATCGCGGCGATGCCGAACCCGGTCATCGCGTTCGGGTCGACGCGACTGAACCACAACTGGCCGACGCCGAAGGCGACCACGGTCAGCACCGTGTAACGGGAGAGGAGCCGGGCCCGCCGCTGGTTCGTGACGAGCTGGTTGAGCCACGACTCCGCGACGACGTACTGGCCGGCCAGGCAGGCGCCGGCGACGAAGCGCAGCATCAGCCACGGCAGCGGTCCCGCGACGAGGCCGGCGAGGACGATCGCCGCCGAGAAGGTCGACGCCAGCGCGGCGTAGACGCGGATGTGGCCGACCTCGTGCAGCAGCCGCAGGGTCAGGCGCGAGCCCAGCAGGAAGCCGCCGTAGTAGGCGGCGCTGATCAGCCCGATCATGAGAGCCCCGAAGCCGTCGAGCTCGGACCGCACCGAGATGAGCGTGCCGAACAGCCCGGCGCCCACGAGCAACATGCCGATCCCGACGAAGAGCGCCCAGGTGGCGAGCGCCAACGAGTGCACCAGCGGACCGGATCCGGTCGACTCGACGATCGGCTCCGGGAGGTGGTCGACGGCCGGGCGTTCATGGTGCTCGGTCGGCGGCGGCAGCGTGCTGCCGGCTGCGGTCGCCGAGGCCGCACCCACCGCCGGATCGGGGCTGATCTCGATGTCGAGGCGCGCCTCGACCCCGTCACCGGGATCGTGTCGAGCTGCCCGCGAGCGGTTCACCAGAGCATGCTACGGGCCGCGGGCGGACCCGAGGTCGCCGGTCCGGGCGGTGCGCGGCGCACCGCTTGACAACGCGCATCCCGCTATATAGAAATATCTCTATGTTGCTGTCTGCGCCCGCCGAGGA